>JAYEFW010000160.1:0-14058 GCA_034658795.1 Thermodesulfobacteriota bacterium | reverse complement strand
ATCTGATAAAGATAACTCCAAAATAGTCCTGACTTTCAAAACCCCGACCCGGATTAAAAGCGGTAATCATCTGACAAAAGATCTGAATTTTCGTTTATTCATGCAAAATCTGTTTCGGAGGCTTTCCTTGCTTGCCCTCGTATGCACAGGAAATTCATGGGCCCTAAACTATAAAAGTCTTCTTGAGAAGGCCGAAGTCGCGGTTGAATCTACCGAATCAAAATTGTACTGGTATGACTGGAAACGCTATTCAAACAGGCAAAAAAAAACAATGAAATTGGGCGGCTTTTTAGGACGAATTTCATTTAAAGGTGACCTTGAAGAATTCTTTCCTTTCATTAAGGCCGGGGAATATCTCCATGTCGGCAAGGCATGCGCCTTCGGTCTGGGAAAATATGAAATAGAACCATCGTAAGGAAGAAAACAGGTGGGCCAAAAATTTGCGGATGAGGGGAAACATTATCATTTGTCCCGTTAGGGACATCTGAAAATAGCCAGGTAATTTATTGCCTGGATGAGTTGATAAATCCAAAAGTCCTATAAGGACGACAGAAAAAGGTAAACCGAATGGCAAATTCATACATTAGTTTATACGTCCACTATGTATTTAGCGCCAAACAACGCCTTCCATTGATCCTTCCTGAAATTCAAAGTCGTTTGTGGGCATACATAGGAGGAATTGCACGAAAAAACAAGATGAAAGTTCTGGCAGTCGGTGGTACGGAAGACCATATTCACATCCTTTTATCATTACCAGCTACAATCTCTATATCCAAAGCCATTCAACTGATTAAAGGAAATTCTTCCAAATGGATACATGAAACTTTTGAGCGTGCAAGAAAATTTTCATGGCAGGAGGGATACGGCGCTTTCAGTGTCAATGTCTCCATCGTGAAAGAAACCATCCGCTATATTGAGAGACAGGCAGAACATCATCAGCATAAATCCTTTAAAGATGAATTTATTGAATTTTTAAAGAAACATGGGATCGAATATGATGAACGATATGTTTGGGACTGAACACTGAAACCTGTCGTCCCTACGGGACTGAATTTATTTTGTATTCATTTGACCAGGCAATAAATTGCCTGGCTATTTTCAAATGTCCCTCTGGGACATAAAAACGGCTACGACTTCTTCAATATAGTTGATTCTGCATTATTTGTGTAAATTTGTGTCCAACTTACTGTCTGGAAAACCATGGCCGATAAAAAACTCTACGTTATTTCGTATGACATTGTAGATAATCGCAAGCGGGCAAAAGCCGCGGAAACCTTGAAAGACTATGGCCGCAGGGTTCAAAAAAGCGTGTTTGAATGCCGTCTGGAGACAAAATTTCTGGCCGAATTGCTGACAAAATTACGGGAAATTATTGATGACAGCGTGGACAATGTCTTGGTTTACATGCTTTGTGAAGCGTGCGTTAAACAAAAAAAATCAATGGGCCTCAAGCTCATTGAAAAAACCGAGGATTTTCTTGTGTTATGATATTTGAAAAAATCTATGATATGGATAACCTGCAAGCAGCATGGGAACGGGTGCGGGTCAACAAAGCAGCGCCTGGCATTGACAGGATCAGGTGCGAGGATTTTGAAAAGAATCTTGCGTTTAATCTTCAAAAAATTCAAAAGCAAATCCAGGGCGAGCAATACGATCCCCTTCCTGTGGTGATCTTCAAAGACCGCAAGACCAAGAAAGAGGGACGAATTATTGGAATGTCTACGGTCCGGGACAAGGTGGTCCAACAAGCAATACTCAGGGCGATCAATCCACATTTTGAAAAGTTGTTCCTCCCCTGTTCCTATGCCTACAGGCCCAAAAAATCAGCCCTTACAGCCGTAACCAAAGCGAGTCAGCTCATAAAAGCCGGACACCTCTGGATTTTACAAATGGATGTAAGAAAATTTTTCGACACCATGGACCATGGCATCCTGCTGGATCTTGTAGGGCGCGTGATTGATGAGAAACCTGTTATCCGGCTTCTGGCAAAACTTCTCAAGACAAAGATTTTCAAGGAAATGGGGCTGTTTGATAATGTTTTGGGTTCTCAGCAGGGAAGCGGACTTTCGCCGCTCCTTTCCAATATCTATCTCCACCCCCTCGACAAAATATTATGGGATAAATATAAAGACCGCTATCTCCGTTATTCGGACGATATTGCTTTGTGTGGAGAGGAAAAAAACCAGCTCGAAGAAGCTCGCGAACTCATCGAACGTTGTCTGGGGGAGTTGAAGCTTGCCGCACATCCGCAAAAAACCTCCATCGCTCACGTTGCAAGCGGAATTATCTATCTTGGTTTCTACATGGACGTAAAGGGCAAAGGCCCTGACAAGAAATCCGTCGAACAGTTACAAAACAAGCTTACAGCGTATGACAAGGTGAGGAAAACAGACAATATTGCAGATAAGCTTAAGGAGGTGACCGCGGTCATCCGGGGCTGGTATAATTACTACAAAACCCTCAAGCCTGTAATCCCAGGCAACATTTTGAGTCTTCTTTCTCTGGCAAAGTTGTCCCATGAATGCGGACAGGTCCAATTCGCCAGGCAACTGCTGAAACAGAGCACGGATTTCAAGCACAATCATCCGCAAATTGCTTTTCAACTCGCAGAACTTTTCTCCAGTCTCGGCATGGAAAATCAGGCTATGAGAGAATATGCCATGGCTCTGCGACTTGATCCGAATCTGGAAAAGGCCAGGGAAAAAATAAGAAGCCTTCAAGAAGACGAAAAGAACATTCATCTGTCCATTGAAAAAATCCAGTTGGTTCTTCACCACAATCCTGACTACCGACAGGGATACGAAAAACTGGTCGAGTATTATACAGAACTCGGTCTTTATGGTTTTGCCGAAAAAGCCCATCAAAAAGTTCTTGAATTAGATGATGACACGGAAACCGTCAAACCGCCTCCGGTTCAACACGATCAGAAGGACGCTGCGGATCCAGACAACTTTGACTACAGAGGCATAGACATAGAGCGTTTTCTTGATATCTTTAAGGGAAGATCAGATGCCCATGCCAAACAATGGGTGGATGAAAGAGGCAAGTGGGGATTTATGCGCGTAGAACGCGGACTCAAAACAAAGGATGTATATAAGCATCTTAAAGGAGATGAAACTCTTGCCATCTATCCTGTTACAGCAAAAGATACGGTCTATTTTGTCGTTTTTGATGTCGATACGGCCAAGCGTAACATTCTCGAAGCAAAAGAAAGCAGCCTGCATGATTTCAGGAAGAAGGCTCATCGGGACATCCTGCGCATAAAAACAGTCTGTGAGCAGATGAGCCTTACCTTGTATATCGAAGACAGCGGCTATAAAGGAAGGCATGGCTGGCTGTTTTTTAACGAGGAAATTCCGGCAGCTATTGCCATCCAGCTCGGGCGTGATATCATGAAAAAAGCAGGAGGGCCATCACAAGGAATGATCTGGGAACTCTTTCCAATGGGAAAAAGCGAGCGTCACAAGAGCCAGATTAAGCTCCCTCTTGGAATCAACCGGAAGAATTACAGGAGAGGTCTGTTCTTAAACAAAGACGGTCATCCAGTGCCTGATCAGGCGCTGTTGCTTAAAACCATTAGAAAAAACAATATGGATGATGTTCAAAAGTTTTTAAAGGAGAATAATGCCGGATGTAATGGCAGTCCTGCGGGCAGCGATCGTGACAGGGAACAGGTCGTTACGCTCCCCGGTCTTGCAAAAATGGTTGATCAATGTAAGGTAATCAAGCATCTGATAACAAAGGCTAAAGATACGAATTATCTGAATAACTACGAGCGTATCTGTTTGCTTTATACCCTGAGTTTTGCAGGCAAAGAGGGTTGCAAACTGCTCCATAGGGTGATATCTTATTGTATTAATTACGACTATCATTACACTCAGCGTCAGATTGAGCGCCGTAAAGAAAGCCCAATCAGTTGTGCCAAGATCATGGAAAATTTTTCCGAGCTGGCAGAGACGCTTCCTTGCGACTGTAAATTTAATCTTCCTCCCAGGAGCTATCCTTCACCCGTTCTATACATGCTGGAAGCTGAAATGGAAAGTGCGGATATGGATTCGACGTTAACCAATGTGTTGGATGACGGGGAAAAAGATCAAATAGAGCCACAGGCTGTGGAAGAGCCAGCCGAGGAAGACCGTATTTTGGATTTTGAGCGTATTTTTTCCTTTGAATGCGTCAATGCTGTGGTGGTCAACACATCAAAAGATGCGTCTGAAAAATGCCGGGAAGAGAGTCTCGCAATTACTGAGAACGTAAGGCAAGGTGAAGAATCGAATGATATTCCCGGAATAGAAAAGGTAAAAGAACCGGCTGAAAGCATTGAGAAAAATTCTCATATGATGGGAAAGAATAAAGAGAAAATGACGGATTTGGAGAATTGGGAATTGGCTTTGCAATATCTGAAGCTCAGGTATAAACAAAAAAAAATTAATCAAAATCTCAAAGAAGTGGTCACAAAGCTGGAAAATCTTTTTGACGAGGGGAATATGGAAGTCTTGGAAACGGAGCTGGGAAGTCTTAGAAGAATACGAAAGGATGATGGAAAATCCGGCTGGATTTTCACTGCCGGTTAAATTCCTATGCATACCATTTACCTTACAGACAACGGCCTGCAACTGAAAAAGAAGTCCAATCGTATCCTTGTCAAAAAGGATGGAAAGACCCTGGAGGAAATTACGATTCTGGATCTTAAGAGGGTTTTGATCTTTGGCAATAACCAGGTTAGCACTGAGTTGATGCGTCATCTTGCGAGCAAGGGTATCGAGGTGGCATTTCTTTCTTCAAGAGGGCGGTTCAAATTTCGCATTGTGCCGGAAACATCCAAAAACATCTATCTGCGAATGGCCCAGCATGAACGCTATCGGGATCAGTCTTTCAGAATTAGTTTCAGCAAAACGTTGATTGAGGCAAAACTCAAGAATCAAAGGAGCTTTCTCGTCCGTTATCAAAGAAATCGGCCTGAAACTAATTTGAAAAACTCAATCGAATCATTGAAAAATTATTCACGCCGAGTCGAGCAGAGCAAAACCATTGAAGAAATTATGGGTTTAGAGGGCATCGGAGCCAGGGTATATTTTGAAGCATACGGCAAATTGCTTCTGGGAGGATTTGAATTTTCAAAGAGGGAATATTATCCTCCTCCTGACCCGGTTAATGCTTTGCTTAGCTTCGGTTATATGCTATTATTTAATGAGTTGAGCGGTCTTCTTGAGGCATCAGGTTTTGATGTTTTTCTTGGATTTCTGCACAGCACAAAATATGGACGCGCTTCCCTGGCTACGGATATGATGGAAGAATTCAGAAGTCCCATAACGGACAGGCTTGTAATCTATTTGATCAATCAAGGCGCTGTTAAACTGTCCCATTTCACACCCAAAGAAAAGAAGGGCATAAGGATGAACGAGGCAGCCAGAAAAACCTTTCTCGCCAACCATGAAAGATTTATGACAGCATCTTTTGTGGACGTGAAAAGCAGGAAGCGCAAGAACTATCGACAAATTATTAAAGAAAGGGTTTTCGACATAGAGCGCACACTCTTGAATAACACCGATTACACACCTTACGTGTTTTATTCGTGAGAGTTTAATCCGCAGCTTGCTTGCGAGATAGTTTGTTGTCGATTACAATAAATGTTCCAAAATTCGAGAACCTATTGAAGGCCCAAAAACAGGGTGGGTCCTCGAAAAGTTTTTAAGTTGCTTATCACGCTGTTTTTGTTGTATCTAATCAGGCAAAAGCAAAATGCGTCATCCAAAATTTGACAAAAATTGTACTTTTGTTAAAGCAAAAAAAGGAGGTGCTCGAATTGGGTTATCTATCATTCTGATTTGACATGGAAATTAAACCCTACTATGAGAATTGAAGACCGGATTTATACGGGATTGAAACGTCCATAACGGTGAAGCTGTAATGGACTGGATGCCCGATATGAGAATTGAAGACCGGATTTATACGGGATTGAAACTGCCTGAGCAGAATTACTAATGCTTCGGGCAATTATGTGATGAGAATTGAAGACCGGATTTATACGGGATTGAAACACCTTCGGTACATAGCTTATCACCTTCGGCATATAGCTTATGAGAATTGAAGACCGGATTTATACGGGATTGAAACAATTTTTTATAAAACCGAATAAAAACGGATCAAGATTATGAGAATTGAAGACCGGATTTATACGGGATTGAAACATTTTAACGTTTTCTCCTCCTCCTTTTTCCGTTTGGGTTATGAGAATTGAAGACCGGATTTATACGGGATTGAAACAAGTGTCGACAATATTATCGCTTCCTTTTGGCTCATAATGAGAATTGAAGACCGGATTTATACGGGATTGAAACAAGAATTGTTTAGTTTCCAAATAGCAACTCTAACATTATGAGAATTGAAGACCGGATTTATACGGGATTGAAACAATATTGTTTGGTGCTGGCGGAAGGATTTGAACCTCCATGAGAATTGAAGACCGGATTTATACGGGATTGCTGAGGAGAGTGAAGCGAATTATGAGCGAATACTCTGACCTGACAGAACGTTTTCCGGAACTAAAAAAGGGCTATTTGTAAGAAAGAGTTGGAGTGATATGGGAATTGAGGGATGATAAAATACGATTTAGACGTGTTTGAGGAATTCTCCTGAAGTGGCATTAATGAAAGGGCATTGAGTGTAAATTTTCATACAGACAACTCTCTTTGCTTGCCAACAGAAATACGTAAATTCGCAAAAAAAATTTGATGGTAGATCCACTTGTTATAAGAAGCAAATTCTTCATCTGAATGTGATAGAGCCTCAAAAACCGAATATCCCCGTTCTTCCATATCCACAAGCAAACGCAGCCCCCGCATTACAAGATCATCACTGTAAAGGAATATATTAAAGTTTGTAAACCTCTCCCTTATTTCATAATGAAGGGACATTATTCCATCCAGGATAATCACCTTGCCAGGGCTGATTGATTTAAAACCACTGTGTTTGCCTGTTCTGTGATCATAAAGCGGCAGGTTGATTTCCCGACCATCATAGATAAGTTCCTTCATTGTTTCAATTAACAACGGCATGTCGGTAGATTCCGGATTATATCCACTTAATTTCCTGTCCTGCCTTGTTTTACGATCCAGGAGAAAACCGTCAAGAGGTATATGCACAGTATTTATCCGGCTGTCATTCAGATATTTTTCTAAATTTTTGCAAAATGCGGTTTTACCTAATGCAGCAGCTCCGGATACTGCAAAAACAAAGTCGATTATGGGTGCATACTTTTCTTTTTTATTAACAGCATTTCTTTTTATACAGTTTTGAAGGATGTATTTGTTGATATCTGAGTTTTTATCCATGTTTAACCAGTCTGGTTTTGCCGGGTGTAAGTTTTATCTTTTTCCCCAGTATATTTAATAAAACCTGATTATTTCCTTTCCCTTCAAGTGTAACTTTTATTGTTTTTCTCGTGAATTCAAAATGATACCATTTCTTCTTATGGCATATTCTAAAAGCAAGATCGCTCCAGTGCTCAGGCATGTGTGGATTTATCTCAGGAATTTCGCCGCAGAGATCTATTCCCGCAAAATATCTCATAATAATGTCGAGTGTGCCCGCCATTACGCCGCAATGTATTCCTTCCATCGTAGTGCCTCCCTGCGTATCAAATATGTCGCTTTTCAATGCTTCCATGAACCATTTCCATGGTGTATCTGACGCATGGATATAACTTGAAATCACGGCGTGCACTACTTTGCTGAGTGTAGATCCGTGGCTTGTTCTCTTTTCGTAGTAATCATAGTTGACTTTTAAAAATTCAACAGCATCATCAACCTTATATCCCAGTTGTCTGAATATACGGGCGATTTCATCGGGTGAAAGCACATAAAACATCATAAGAGTGTCAGCTTGTTTTGATACCTTATAAAGGTCCGGTGAATTTCCTTCGGACTTCAAGATTCGATCCAATCGGTGTATATCGCCGTATTTTTCACGATAATGATTCCAGTCAAATTCTTTCAAGTCCATATATCCGTCAAACTGGCTGATTATATTTTTATCTGATAAGACGATATTCATCTTATTTGAAATTTCTTTCCATTTTTCTATCTCGCTGTTTTTAAAACCTGTCTTTTGGGCCAGCCTTTCGAGTGTTTTTTGTCCAAGCCCTTCTATTAGTTCAACAGCTTTTCCAAGGAGCCATACTGCCATAACATTCGTATATGCGTTGTCCTTTAGTCCATCTTCTTTAGAATCAGGAAGTTTTTCATGAAATTCATCAGGCCCCATTACTCCTGAAATATGATATTTGTTCGTTCTTTTGTCATATTTTGCTATACTCGCCCAGAAACGGGCAATTTGAAGCATAATTTCTGCGCCGTAATCTTCCAGGAACTTCTTGTCATTTGTATCTGAAATATATTTCCACACATTGTAAAATACGGCAATAGAGACGTGCCTTTGCCTTCTGCTCAAATCAGGCCCCCATGAACCGTCTTTAGGATTGTAATGAACTTCCTGGGTTTCCTCGCTTCCGTCATCTGCGGTCTGCCATGGAAACATGGCGCCCTGGTATCTGTTATGCCTCGCATATTTTTTTGCAGCGTCAAGCCGTCTGTATCTGTACATTAAAAGTGCGCGTGAGATTTCAGGAAAGTGAAGATTGTAAAAAGGCAGAATGTAAAGCTCATCCCAGAATACATGCCCCCTGTATGCTTCTCCGTGCAATCCTCTTGCAGTTATTCCCGCATCTATATTTTTGTTGTGTAAAGACGCAGCAACAAGCAGGTGGTACGTGTGAAGGCGGACGATTTTTTGCGCAAGTCTGTCACCGGTAATTTTGATGTCTGCGTTATTCCAGAGCGCTTTCCATGCCTTTTTGTGCGGGCCGTATATCTCTTTAAAGGTCTTTATTTTTGTTAAAATTTCCGTGGCAGATTTTTTGGGATTTGAGATGTTCTTGTCAAGTGATGTATAAACACTGACGAGTTTTTCAACAGTATATGTATTGTTTTCAATGGCATCTATATTTATTTCTTCGGTTATGCCTGCTTTTTGTTGCAAGATATTTTTACTGACTGACATCGGTTTTTTGTTCTTATATACATTTGTCCTTGAACCCATAACGACCTGGTATTTTGAACAATTGGTTTGAACGTGGAGGAAAATCGAACCCTTTGCCTTGCCACAGGATACGTCTGAAAGATGTTTTGAATGCAGTTTGCGGTAGCGGGCAACGCCGTCATTGATAATATTCCCGTCAATAGAGGATCGTATGGTAAGACGATCTGAATAGTTGACAGGTGTAATATCATACTCTACGGCGCAAAGATGTGGAATTGCCATGCTTGCAAGCCGTTTGCTGTGAATTCTTGTAATTCTGCCGAGTCCGTCCTTGCATACCATAGATCTTTCCATTACACCCTCTTTCATGTTGAGGGAGTGGGTGTAACTTATAAGTTCCATTTTTAACGGGCTGATAAAGCTCCCGCTTCCGACCGCAAATTCAATTAAAAGCCAGTTCGGGCAATTTACAAAGTCATTGTTGTATATATTTTTACCATGAATCTTTGTGGCCGGCTTGTTGTATATCCCGGCAATATATGTTCCCGGATAGTGAGTTTCGGAAGCTTTTTCTCCTTCAAAGCAGCCCCTTGTGCCAAGATATCCATTCCCGATTGTTGTGAGCGTCTCTCTTAACTTTTCATATTCAGGATCAAAAGCGTTATAAGTAAGGTTCCAGCCGTCCTCCTCAATTGAGCGCTCAAACCAGTCTTTTATATCTTTGATGCTTATTTCAGAAAGATCATGGATTACAATGTCTGCACCGCTCTGTTTAAGCGTCTCGCCTGTATTGTTTCGGTCTATTCCCAGTGTCAGGCCGAAATTTCCTTTTCTGCCTGCCTCGACTCCGGAAACTGCGTCTTCAACAACCATGCACTCTCCTGGCATCAGGCCAAGGTTTTTTGAAGCTGTAACAAATATGTCCGGATCGGGTTTTCCTTTCAGATTAAGGTGTTGTGATACATCTCCATCAACTCGTGTTTCAAAAAGGTCTTCGATTCCTGCAAGTTGTAAAATCAACTTGCAGTTACGGCTGGAAGATGCGACGCCAACTTTAATGCCTTTTCTCTTCAGGTCTTTAATAAATTTTATTGATGTTTCGAATATGTCGGGGCCTTCACGGCGTAAAACCTTTTGAAAGTCAATGTTTTTTCTGTTTCCCATTCCGCAAACGCTTTCCCTGTCCGGAGGATCGCTATATTCTCCGAATGGGAATTCAATACCCCTTGATTTTAAAAAACTCTTTACGCCTTCCATTCTCGGCTTGCCGTCAACATATTGCAGGTAGTCATTTTCCGGATCAAAAGGGATAAAAGGTTTATTTTCCCTTTCGGCGATTTTTTTTAAAAAAACATTAAACATGCTTTCCCAGGCAAGTGCATGCACACGAGCTGTTCCGGTTACTACTCCGTCAAGATCAAAAATTGCACCTTTGAATTTACTTGAAGCCATTTTTTTTACCCCTTATAATAATCCCAGGATGGTGACGAGTATATCAGGCTCTGTTACAATAAATGAATTTGAGCAGACATCTTTTACCCTTGCTGCAAGCTCTTTATCTTTTGTGACAAAAACAGTCCATGTATCAGGCGTTTTTTCCATAGCAGCTTCTATTAACAAAACATCGGAAGATGTATCTCCACAAACAAGATGCGGCCCTTGTTTCATATTTAGTTTTAATGCATCATCAAGATATCTTACAGCGTCTGCCTTGTCAAAATCTTTGGCTCCCGACAACGAGTCTTCAATTGTAAGTATTATCTCAACATCAAGACCGGTATCTTCAATTCTAAAATTTTCTTGTCCAGGATCTATTTCTTGAACAATCCCCCTGATTTTTTCTAAAAATTCTTTTGATTCAGGTTCAGGTATCGATTTCCGGATATTCTGGCGAGCAACGGTTGTCTGGCCGAATTTAAACTGAAGGCCTGATCCGATCATGGAAAATTTTTCAAATTCAGGCTCTTTTACAAGTTTGAGCAGCCTTTTATTAAGGTTGTTTAAAAGCTGCTGCTTTTTTTCTTCAATAGGATAAATCTTTCGTTCTCCGCTAAGATCAATACATTCCCTTCCCTTTGAAGCCGCATAAATGAAAGTCTTGTCCGGGTTTACGCAGACATCAAGAATACCCGGACCACATAGCGGGGCTGAAGTTATGATTATGGAATTTATGGCTTTTTTCCTGGCAAAACGGGTAAGAAAAACAGAATTGTAAACAGCTTGAACAGAAGAACAGTATCTGCCGCAGTAGTTATTTATTGTCCCGTCCCTGTCAGTAATAAAGCAGTTAAATTTCAAACCCTGTAATTTTTCTATGCCTTTGTTTACCTGATTTCTGAACCCCTCGTGAAGCTTTTCAAGGTGCTCGATAAACTCCTTTTCAGTATTTTCCAGAAAGAAAATATCTTTTTTAAGTTCCGTGATCTCATAAATCAACCTGACGCTTATTGTTTTTGAGTCGTCTATATACAGTAGCTTTAACCCATCATCAGAACTGATTTCTTCAAGCGAGAAGAGCGCGTTTTTCAGCGATTCGATCAGGTCGCAGTCAATGGAAAGTCCTGTAAATATATTTTCAACCAATTTATAACGCATAGCCCGGGTCATAGCCATCAGGTCGTAAAACTGTTTGAGTGTACAAATTTCTTGCTTTTTAATAAAAGTATGGTTCATTTTTGATCAGCTTCCTTTGATAAACAGGTAGGGCAAAACTTGAGATATGATATCAAAATTCCTAAGCAAAAGAATTTATTAATATATCATCTATATGGAATGATTAAAAGAGTTAAATTCCAAAAGTTGTTGCATGGCAATTTGGAGGAAGGAACTTAAGACCGCCTTTCCTGTTTCTGAAAAAAAGCTTGATAAAAAGTTAAAAGAATACAAAAAAGGGGGTGACCCCAATAAAATGCTCAGTGGCGGTAATCATGTTATTTATCCTGTCCTTGTCAATAAACAGGTGCGCTCATCAGTTACTATTGCAGAGGTAGAAAAGAACTGGAGAGCCGTATCCTATGGCAATCCCACAGTGGTCAAATTACTGACAAAAATTAGAATGGACAGCGCTGAGACTAACAGATTACCTTTTTCTTCATATTTTATTGTGCGGGTGCCGGCCCTGAACTTCTATTTTTTAGGATATCGAATCGATAACAAGTTGATGTTAACTCCTCTACTGGATGATCCACGTTTTGAATTCAAAACAGGGGTTAGTAAGTCGGCTGACAAAGTATTCACTACAATCCTTCCCGCTGCCAAAAAGCATGACGGTTTGCCGAGATAATCAAGATGGTTGATGGGGTGAATGAGGTCATTCTTTAACTTTGATAAACAGGAATAAACAGCCTGCCCAACGGGTTAGGTGTTTGAAAAAAACAATTTATTGTTCTTTAATATTCGAACGAACCAATTAAAAGGCAATTTATGAGCCCTGCTGTAATCAGGGAGTAGGATAAACCCCAAAGAGGAGAATGTTATGTTAATTATACGTCTATACACAAGGTTCATCGTGATCCTGCTTTTCGTCGTATTCCTAACCGGATGTGTCAACCTCAAAGCGGTTGGAAAATTTTCCGAAGGCGCGCAGGTGCTCTCTGAAGCGTCGGGTAAGTTTTACGCCATTGAGTTGGAGACTGACCGGCAACTCGCGGCAATGACTGTTAACTTGGGAGCCAAGCAAAAGAGTGAGCAGTGTAAGATTAAGGATGATGTATACATGACGCCTTGGGACTGTGCCACGAAAGGTAAAAACTTGATGTCCGAGGCACGCCGGAATCGTGCGGGGGTCGTAGCGCTTGCACAGTATGCGAAAAGCCTTAATGAAATCGCTACCTTTGATGACGATGAAAATATTGAAAAAGCTTCTCAGGAGCTCAGCGGCAACCTGAGTAATCTCGCAAAGACGCTGGATGCTGCTAACACTAAAGAAGAAGTGTTAGCCAGCGCTATTTCGGGGCTGGCGAAAATATACCTTGATATCAAGGTAAGAAAAATTATTTACCAAAAAATCAAATTGGCCCAGGATGATGTCGCAACGATTGTAAATACGCTTCGCGATGATATTAAGCGGCAACAGCAGCGTTTTGCTATCAACCGACTGAATGCCAAAGCCACACGGGAAGAGTGGTTCAAGGCATTTAGAAAAGGGTATCAGAGCGGTGGAGCGTCTGCATCCGACAAAGCCTTCCTTGCCATTGCCGCTGGTAAGTTAGTAGGGGATGATTTGAAAGATGAACTTGCCGCACAACCTGCGACCCTGTTTTTAGAGGAATTGGACGAGACTGCGGCAAGTTGTTTGAAAGCCCATGAGGCAATACAAAACCCGGATCTCAGCGACAAAGCAGGGACCGTCATTAAATTTGTCAACGATGCGCGAGGCTTACTCTCCAGCGTCAATCAGATGAGCAATTAAGCGAACATCAAACTTCCCTAATAAAACAGGACGAACTGTCCGGAGGAGAAAGACATGACAATAACACCTGAAGATATTCTCGACGAACTCTCCACAATCATTATGGATCTGGGAGCCATTCGCGAGCAAGTAACTGACACTGTTGATCGCTCGGCGATCAACAACCAGATTAAAGCGTTGACCAAATGGTGGCGAACAATTGACGATGAGCGGGCGGGTCAGAGCAATAATGAGATAGATAACGCAAAAAAAGCACTTGTAGCAATTACCAAAGACCTTAAAGCGGAAAAAAAGAACCTAAAAAAAGTCGCAGTGGTAATTCATCGAGCGGCTCAAGCAATCGCTATTGTCGAAAAAGTAGCGAAACTGGTCGCTTAATGCGCCCCGGTCCACATAAAGAGTTTTTTACTCTTCTGAACCACTACACCTAACGAATAAGGATAGATAGTGAGAGCGAAGCGAACCACGATCTTATCCGGTTGTTAGTGCCTGAACGGAAACTATCCAAAGTTGTCATTTCGAGCGGAGCGAAAAATCTTATGACACTAAAAATAGAAATTGGAAATTGGAAATTGGAAATTGGAAATTTGGCCTTCATGCTTTTGTAC
>JAYEFW010000159.1:0-3531 GCA_034658795.1 Thermodesulfobacteriota bacterium | reverse complement strand
AAGCAGCCTCAGGGATAATTGGTAGTAAAACCCTTTTTTCCGTTGTAACGATTTCTCATTGCTGGGCAGCAGATGTTTCCTGGTCTTTACTGAAAACAGCCGAATTCCATAATCACATCTGCCCCGGCCTTAATACCGGTTTTATTATAGGGGAATATTTGCAGAAAAATCACCCGCTACGAAAGGGGGAAAAATACATGTTCATAGGCGCACCTCCAGGTTGCGCATTGGATGCTCTCCAGATTATATTCGACACCACAACTGGAAAATCGGCTGCTTTTTCCAAGGCTGTCAAAAAACAAAAAATAGAAAAATATTCGCAAGACCTGTGGTTTAAGGGTGCCCCTATACCTCCTCTGGCAGTCATAGTCATGCGAGTCAATAAAAAAAGCAATTCTTGTGAGGGAGTGGTACTGGGTGTGGACTGGAAAAGTATATTTACAGATGCGGGCACAAATTATCAGGATTTTGCTCCGTCCGGAGGAAAAGCAAACCCTGTTTATTTTATTTCCAGGGCAAAAGTGTCTGTCAAAATGGCCTCTATCAGTATGGCCAAAAAACTGACATACATAAAAGAGATAAAAAAGTTTTTTGGGCAGGCAGCTTTGGCCCAAAAGCTTGCAATGGAAGGAACAGACCCCTATGCTCTCATCTGGGATCTTCAGTAGAGCAGGGTAGGAAGTCAGGAGTCAGAATTCATAACCACGATATATTCTGACCCCTGACGCCTTTTGATTAGAACTTACCACCTATGCTGAATATCACCGAAAATGGAGAACCGGCATAATAATCTACGCTCGTTGCTGTGTCATTAGCAAAAATTGCGCCGACATATTTTTCATCAAACAGGTTCTTTAATTCAAGCCCGATGCTTGCATGTTTTAACCACCAAAAATCTTCTTTTGAATATTTTATACCCAAATCGACAATAATGTAATCATCTACTTCTTCTTTGTTTTCAGCATCGCCGTATCTTTTGTCAACCCATCTAACTATCGGACTGATCTCAAAATCGGCAATAGTGTAAATCAGGCCTGATTTTATGACCCAATTAGGAGTATCGGGAAGCTGATTTCCCTTGATTTTTAGAACGCTGCCCTTTGTTTTAAAGTCGTCGTCAAAACTCATTTCAGTGTAACTGGGGTTGAAATAGACAATCAGATTTTTTGACGGACAAAAACTGGTTTCCAGTTCAAATCCATAAGAAGTCGCATCGCCCACGTTTTGATGATAACTGACCGGTTTACCGGCATTAATTACATTTGGATCATCAATACTTACCAGCAGGTCATGATGTTTGCTGTAAAAAGCAACAGGAGCTATTGAAAAGTTTTTGCTATGATATCTGAAACTGATATCAAAATTATCCGATGTTTCCATCTCCCATTTGTCTAAAATGTCCTGCAATGTCATATTAGCAGCCTTAAAAGCCGATCTGTTTTTTACATAGTTTGTGCTAACCGGGACATAAGCATATGGCCTCATATAGTTTCTGCCGTAATTAAAGTACATTTCACTGTTTTTGTTAAATTCCCAACCAATACCCGCTGTAGGGAGAAACGCATCATAATCAACTGCTTTTAGACTGATATCAGGGTCTTCTGCGGAAAGGTCTGGTTTGTATCCAGTGCTTGCCGGCTCTTCATAATAAAAATATTTCAGTCCTGCCTGAAATTTAAATTTATCCAAATTGCCGGATATCTTGGCGTATGGACTGTGAATTGCACCATTTCCGTCATTTTTTGCATAATAACCATAACCCTTGTAGTCTAATCCGTCGGCAGTAGTGAAATACTTTTTCATGTATTTTTCCAGATTATGCGATTCAAACCAATAACCGGCGGTTACCGTATATGCTGAAAAATCAACGCTAAGTTCAGGGATAATTCCATACCGTTCTAAATCCTTGATCTTGTCCACTATCCCCGGTGTCTTTGCGCTGCCCATCATAAATTGCGCTTTCCCCTTCGTGCTTGCATCTTCACTGGAATAATAAGGCTTCAAAGATAGATTAGCGTTGTCAGAAACTGCTACATCAATGATCGCCATGAGGTCTCTGTTTATGTATTTTTCACGATTGTAATCATAATAGTCTTTATTTATTATTTTATCAGATGTAAGTGCCGGAATAAACGATTTATCATAATACTTATCTATATCTTTGGCTTCTTCGTAAGTCAGGCTTTGAAAGGAATGTCTTTCGATTTCATTGAAATTGAAAAAGATATCGCAATTCACCTTATCACCAAATTCCTGACTTAATCCTAATGTGATATGATCCCTTGGGCCAAGCTCTCCTTCTCCTTTCCATTTATCAGCCTTTGAATAAGAATATGAGGCGAAAAACTTTGTTTTTGTCGGCAGCTTTCCAGAATCAACCCTCAAGAATGTTCTCATAAAATCATCGGAACCAAAACTTTGATTTATCTCGGCTCCAATCTTGTCTTCCGGTCGTCTTAATTGTAATTCTATCGCGCCTCCTCTATTGCCGGAACCAGTTCCAAGGTCAGCAGGACTTGCTCCCTTATACAGGCTGACGCTTTTTACGTTTTGCGTATCATATATATGTTCCCGCGCACCTATCGACATGATCCCGTAATTAGGAACACCTTCAACCGTCATCCCGATATATCTATCTTTTAGTCCCCTTACCCGCGTATATGAATGACTCAGCCCGTAAGGGTCAAGACTTTCCACATTGGTTCCGGGCAGAATACTTAATGTATTATAGATGCTTGTCTCAGCAGGTGTGCCGATAAGTTCAAGCCCTTTCTTAGTTACCGAACTTCCTGTATAAAGAGAATCTCCGGCTTGCCTGGTAGGAAGAATTAATTGGTCCTGCACTGTAATCGTTCCCAGTGAATAAACCTTTTTACCTTCATCACCGGCTATGGAATTAGTTGCCACGATTAGAAAAAAAATACATACAATGGATAAAATCAGTTTTTTGTTCATTTTTTTACCTCCTTATTAATGGTTTCTTCCAACGCTCCTGTTTTTTCTCTTAAAATACGAATAACATACCTAATCCTATGGTTCCTGATCCGAACAAAGCGGTAAATATCTCTAAAGCATCGCAAATATCTAAAGTTAATCCTTGTCGAATTCCAATTGCTTTATCCAGTAATTCGCAACCTTTTTGGTTTCCTCGAACTTGACGGCTTCAAGCAGGGCATTGCGTGATTTTCTGGCATCCTTTAACTCATAATAGGATAGTCCAAGCATCAGGTAGGCATTGCCTTTGCGCTTGGTAATGTTTTTTTTGAACGCGGCATGAAGAGCCGTTACCGCTTCGCCCCACTTTTCTTGATCGATTTTTAGTTGAGCAAGGTGTACATACAGATCGCCTTTGTCTGAACGCTTTGCCGCATGTTCTAATGCCTGTATCGCAAGTTCTGTTTCTTTTGCCTGAGCCCAGGCATTGGATAAGACTTGCCAGTTTTTTTCCGAATCTTCGATCCTTCTCTCTTTTATCCCTTTTTCTATTAATCTGCCTGCATTATGGGGGATGCCACAATACATAACCAATTG
>JAYEFW010000158.1:11330-14246 GCA_034658795.1 Thermodesulfobacteriota bacterium | reverse complement strand
TATCCATCAAAAAAGCAATTTTAAGTTTTGTGCCGACACCGTCTGTCGAGCTAACAAGAACCGGCTTTTCCATACCGGCAATATTGAGCGAAAAAAGCGCCCCAAACCCTCCTATTTCACCCATAACGCCGGTTCTGGGGGTTTGTTTTGCTATGTCTTTAATTTTATTGACCAGGGCATTCGCTTTGTCTATATCTACACCTGCATCAGCGTAAGTAAGAGAATCAGTCATATAAATCTCCTTAAATTACTATCATCTAAGCCTTATAAAATTCAAAAATTAAATTGAATTAACTTAAAAGTCAAAACAATTTTTTTGACATAAATTTTTTATTATGTAAAAGTTCAGCCATTAAGGAACGGGGACAAAGAAGAGAGCTGAACTATCTATAATGAAAATAAAGGGCTGTAAGTATGAAAGAAATAAATATAGGCTTACTCGGTTGCGGTACGGTTGGTACAGGTACCGCAAAAATTCTTATTGAAAGCAAAGATCTTATAATCTCACGGGTTGGAGCGGCTCTGAATCTGAAACGTATTGCCGACATAAATATTAATAGAGACAGAGGAATAAAATTTAATAAAGGCGTTCTGACCACTGATGCTTTAGGAGTTGTCGATGATCCGGAAATTGACATTATTATCGAGCTGATTGGAGGAGAAGGAATTGCGAAGGATTTAATTTTAAGAGCCATTAATAATGGAAAACATGTCGTTACTGCGAATAAGGCACTTCTTGCAAGCCACGGCAACGTCATATTCAAGGCCGCAGATGAAAAAGGTGTTGATCTTGCCTTTGAAGCAAGTGTTGGCGGGTGCATACCTATTATCAAGACTTTGCGTGAGACCCTGGTCGGAAACCGGATTAATTCAATGATCGGTATTTTAAACGGTACATGCAATTATATCCTTTCAAAAATTACAGATGACAAGAGCAGCTTTGAAAACGCTCTGTCCGAAGCACAAGCAAACGGATTTGCAGAGGTGGATCCGACCCTGGATGTGGAAGGCATTGACACAGCTCACAAGCTATCCATTTTGTCATCACTTGCCTATGGAATGGAAATCAATCTTAACGATATTTATATTGAGGGAATTTCTGAAATTACCCCCCTTGATATTGAGTTCGCTGGACAGTTTGGATACAGGATAAAACTCCTTGCGATCAGCAAAAATAGGGGGAATAAAGTCGAAACAAGAGTACATCCTACCATGATTCCCTTTGGCAATCTTCTTTCCAATGTCAACGGCGCGTTAAATGCAATTGCAGTATCCGGCGACGCGGTGGGGAATATAATGCTTTACGGACATGGAGCAGGCATGATGCCTACTGCCAGCGCTGTAGTCAGCGATACTGTTGATCTTGCACGCAACCTTTTATCCGGCGCCGGAAAAAGAGTCCCTTTGCTTTCATACCAAATGGAAAACATTAAAAAAATTCCTGTTATGCCTGTTGACGAAATCTTTACTAACTATTATTTCAGGTTTTCGGTTCTGGACCAGCCCGGCGTACTTTCGAAGATATCAGGCATTTTAGGCGATCATGACATCAGTATTAAGTCTGTGCATCAGAAAGATCGAAAATCAAAAGGTTCGGTTCCTATCGTCATGCTGACGCATCTTGCAGGAGAAGCCGGCGTAAAAAAAGCTTTGTCTGAAATTGTTTCCCTTGAGATTGTAAAAGACAAACCGGTTCTCATACGAATTGAGGATGAGAACAGTCAGGATTAATGTAATAACGGTTTACGGTTAACAGTTTACAGTTTACGGTTAAAATGTTCAGCCTTATGCATTCCCACGCTGGAGCATGGGAACGAGAAAAAAAGTATGAGCTGCAAACCGACAACCGTGAACTGTAAACCGTTATATATTTAGGTGAAAATATGTATATTGTCTGCTCAGATCTGGAAGGAGTTCTTGTCCCTGAAATATGGATAAATGTAGCCAAAAAGACCGGTATTAAGGAACTTGAACTGACTACGCGTGATATACCTGATTATGATGTATTGATGAAAAAAAGACTTTCCATTCTTCATAAACATGGCCTGAAAATAGATGATATTAAAGAGGTTATAGATTCCATGGAACCGCTTGAAGGTGCAGTGGAATTTCTTGAATGGCTCCGATCATGCGTCCCGGTGATAATTGCTTCAGATACATTTGTTCAATTCGCAGGACCTTTAATGAAAAAACTTGGATGGCCGACACTTTTTTGTAATTCTTTGCAAATAAATCCTGACGGCTCAATTAATGGGTATGCCCTGCGCCTGCAAGACGGCAAGCGGCAGGCGATATTATCTCTAAGAAACCTTAATTACAAAACAATAGCTGTCGGCGACTCATATAACGATGTTTCCATGCTCAAAGAAGCTGATACAGGTATTTTTTTCCGGCCGCCGGATAACATAAAAAATGAGTTCCCCGAACTTACTGCATCATATTCATATAAAGAATTAAAAAACATTATCCAAAAAATTATATAACTACGCAGGTGGATAGGCTGAAAGTGGAAGTATGATAACCCATAAAATAACATACCGTGTAATTTACGGTGATACGGACAAGATGGGTGTTGCCTATTATTCAAATTACTTGCGCTGGTTTGAAATGGGTCGCACAGAATTTTTCAGATATCTGGGACTTACTTACAAAGAAATTGAAGAAAAGGGAATTTTTCTGCCTGTCTCAGAGGTCTATTGCAAGTATTTATACTCTGCACATTACGATGATGTTCTGATAATAAAAACTTCTTTAGACACAAGCGTTAAAGCTAGTATGAAGTTTAATTATCTCATATTAAATGAACAAGGAAATACAATACTTGCAAAAGGAAAAACCAGACATGCCTTTACTGACCGCAACGGCCGAGTGGTTCGTCCTCCTGAATTATTAACGGAACTTATTGCAAAAAATGGC
>JAYEFW010000158.1:0-11230 GCA_034658795.1 Thermodesulfobacteriota bacterium | reverse complement strand
TCTCATATTAAATGAACAAGGAAATACAATACTTGCAAAAGGAAAAACCAGACATGCCTTTACTGACCGCAACGGCCGAGTGGTTCGTCCTCCTGAATTATTAACGGAACTTATTGCAAAAAATGGCAGCCGTTCACAGCTTGAAACTTGAAATTGAAAAGAACAGTACAAAAGCATGAAGGCCAAATTTCTAATTTCTAATTTCGGCTACCAACGTAAGGCGGGACAGCCTGCAAATTCAATCAGTTAGCAACTCCTTAGAGTTTGCTTGATTGTGGAATTGCCATAGAACCAAAATGGCGAAAAGTGTCCCGCTTTAAGTTGGTAGCCCTAATTTCGACGTTCCGTGAAGGCTTACAAAAAATGTAAGTTCTCAATTAGTTGGGGTAAGTGGTTGAATACATACATAACAAAATTCAATAAATGCAAAATCCTCGTTGTCGGAGATTTGATGATCGATGAATATTTATGGGGAGATGTTGACCGGATATCACCTGAAGCACCTGTCCAGGTAGTATCGGTCAAAAATGAAAATTATACCTTAGGCGGGTCCGGCAATGTTGTAAATAATCTTGTTGAACTTGGCGCAAAAGTGTCAGTGATAGGTATAACCGGCACAGACAGGCACGGCAACCTGTTGCTAAAAAAGTTAAACGAAATAGGGGTTGATACAACGGGCGTTATTCATGACCCCGACAGGCCAACTACAAGAAAAACAAGAATTATTGCCGCAAATCAGCATGTGCTTAGAATCGACAGGGAAACAAAAAGAGAAATATCAGCCAAAACTTTTGAACTCCTTGCAGGATTTATTGAAAAAAAAGTTTCCTCTGCTGACCTGGTTCTTATTTCCGATTACGGGAAAGGACTTATCACAAACTCCTTGCTTTCAAAACTGATCGAATCTGCTGAAAAGCACAAAAAAATAACGATTGCTGATCCAAAAGGACTCGATTTTTCTAAATATTCAGGTGTATCATTGCTTACTCCAAACAGAAAAGAAGCAGCACTTGCCACTGGAACTGAAATTTCAGACGAATCAGCTCTCATAGAAGCTGGAAATAAAATCCTTGATACTGTTCGCATAGATAACCTGCTTATCACATGCGGCAAGGACGGTATGATTCTTTTTGAAAAAAACAAAGAACCTTATAAAATCAGCGCGAAAGCCAGGCAGGTCTATGACGTTTCAGGGGCAGGAGATACTGTACTCGCTGTTATAGGACTCGCATTGGCATCAGGAGCATCATTAAAAGACAGCGCAGCCATAGCAAACACCGCTGCCGGAATTGTCGTAGGCAAAGTTGGAACCGCCACTGTTTCAAGCAAAGAACTTGCCTCGGCTTTAACGCCCTATTCTGATTACACTATATTTAAACAAAAAACATTAACGGAACTTGAATCATTAACAAAAGAATTGAAAAAAAACGGCAAAAAAATTGTTTTGACTAACGGCTGTTTTGACGTGTTGCACGCAGGCCATATCATGCTTTTTTCTGCTTCAAAACAGCTTGGCGACATTCTTATAGTTGCCATTGACGATGATTATTCAGTGAAATCGCTTAAGGGACCGGGAAGACCTGTAATTTGTGAAAGTGAGCGCGTCAGAATGCTTGGCGCACTTGACAGCATTGATTATGTTGTAGTCTTTTCTTCAAACGAACTTGAAAAACTTATTCAAATCATACAGCCCGACATACTGACAAAGGGCAGCAATTATAGTTCTGAAGAAGTTTTTGGGCACGAACTTGTCGAACACTATGGCGGAAAAATTGCCCTTATTCCTGTAATAGAAAACATTTCATCGACCACTATAATTAACAATATCAAGAGAGATCTTTGAACCTAAATTGAGCAATTTTTTACTCAATCTGCGCCGATCTCTTGCGCATAAAGGCTTCGCAAAAATCCTCGACATATCCACGGGTATGCCTGCGGTTTTTGCAAATCCTTATGCATCAAGATCTCAACACATATCTTCGCAAAAAATCGCTCAACTTAGGTTGAAAAACAATATGTTATTTTTGCAGGAAAAGCCGCAAGGCATATTTTTTAAGGTCTTTGTTCAACCAAAGTCTTCAAAAAATATGATCACGGGAATTTACGGCGATGCAATTAAAATCAAGCTCACAGCTCCTCCGGTAGATGGAGCCGCCAACAAAATGTGTATTAAATTTCTCGCAAAATGCTTTAAAATTCCAAAGACATCATTAGAAATAATATCCGGCCACACCAGCCGGACTAAGTACTTGCTTTATAAACAAAAACATAATAATAAAGACAAACGGGAAGACATTGAGCGTTTCAAAAAGGTGCTTGAACAGTTATTAAATGCTAAAAAAACAGCTTGACATTCTTTCTTAATATATCTATTTTGTTTTTTTCATTGATGCGGGGTGGAGCAGTATGGTAGCTCGTCGGGCTCATAACCCGAAGGTCAGAGGTTCAAATCCTCTCCCCGCTACCAGAATAAAAACAAGGGCTTAGATAACTTTCTAAGTCCTTTTTTTTGTTTTCCAGCATTTGTGGTGCATGGAATGTACCCTACCGCTGAAACACTAAGTCTTCAGGGCAGCCAGACCGTTTACACCACGCATAGCTCGGTTGGTTACCTGCCCCGAGAGGTGGCATCACTAAGTGTCCGACACGAGCAACTGACACGGTTGAACTTTCACCAACTGGATTACAGCCTTGTCGGCCGCTCCGACGTCCCGAATTTCCGAATTTCGTCCTTTTTTAAAAAACTCATACGTCAGGGCTGTCCCCACTTAGGGCAATTGCATCAAAATTTTAGACCTTTAAAAATCAAATAGTTACGTAATGCAGCAGGTTACTTATCAGTGCTTCTTTTTGAAGTGGGATTTGTAACCTATTGATTTCTTTAGAATCAAAAATTATGCCAAATTTTGATGCAATTGCCCTGTGTCCCCCACTTTCTCTTTGTTGACAATTGGGTGTTATCGTGTCATTAATAAAAATGTTTAAATCTTTCTGGCTGGCAACAGAAACCAAGTAGTGGGCTCTTCGGGTGAAAAAATGCGAAAGAAACGATCCATAAACAAATGTCATTTTGTTGCAATAGTTGCATTTCTGACCTCATTTCTTCTTTGCGCGTGCGGAGGACCTCGCCTGCCCTTGGAGAAGATCAGGTCTTCGCTAAAGGGCGTACCCACGTATTCAATAGTTCTCGACGACATGAAGGAGGAAGGCAACTTATTCAAGACTCATTACCATAAGTACAGTATAGTCATGGAAGATAAGGCCACGAAGACTGATTGGCTGGAAGTGCCTGAAAGCTATTTTAAGCAGAATGCCTCTTTTCTGGGTATGACTATCTGGGCCAAAAAAGATGGAAAAGAGAGTAAGGGCATCGGGCCGCCTGGTTATGAGTATGTCGGAGATACGCGGTACGGACAATGGAACACGAATTCATCCGGCCGGTCGTTCTGGGCATTTTACGGGCAATACCACTTCATCTCCGCTCTGTTGGGGCATGGTCCGATTTACCGTAACCATTACGCCAGTTATACCAGATCCCGCACGCAAAATCGGCCTTATTACGGGTCCAATAATGAATACGGCACCAATGGGTCTCTGACTAAAAAACAGAAGCCAAATTTCTACTCTCGGCGAATGACCAAAATGAAGGCTAAGCAGGCTTCTTTTTCAGACAGGGTCAATCAACGTGTCGGTCGGACCCGAACAAGCACCCGCGGTCGGAGCGGCAACTGGGGGAAATAGTTTATGAAACTTGATACAATAATTACCGGCCTGATTCTGATTGCTGCTTTTTACGTTCTGTTATTTATCGGCAAAATAATCAACGATCTGCTGCATCGTGAATACAAACTCAACTTTGAGTTGGTCGAAAAGGACAACGCTGCGCTGGCCCTTGCCATGGCAGGTTACTACTTTGGCCTGGTGCTGGCCATTGGGGGAACTCTGGTCGGACCTGGTATCAGCATTATTGATGACCTTATGGATCTGTGTATTTACGGTCTTTTGAGCATCATCCTTGTCAATGTGTCCTGGTATATTTGCGACAAACTGATCCTGTTCAAATTTAAGATCAGTGAAGAGCTGATCAAAGATCACAACCAGGGCACAGGTGCGGTTTCGGCAGGAATGAGTATTGCTTCGGGTTTCATTATTTTCGGATCGGTACAAGGCAAGGGTGGAAGTATCTGGACTGTAATCGTGTTCTGGGCTATTGGCCAGATTATCTTGATCTTGGCTGGATTGATATATAATCTTATAACCTCATACAATATCCATGACGAGATCGAGAAAGATAATGTGGCCGCAGGCGTGAGTTTTGCAGGTGCCCTGGTCGCCATCGGAGTCATTGTTGGCCTGGCCGCAGAGAGCGACTTTGAATCCTGGGCAACAAACTTGCCCGACTATCTCGGATATGCTGCTCTGGGTCTTGCCTTGCTTCCCATGGTTCGTCTGCTCACAGACAAAGTTCTTCTTCCCACAGTCAATCTCACAGATGAAATCGCCAGGCAGGATAAACCCAACGTTGGTGCTGCATACATTGAGGCATTCTCTTATATCGCTGCGGCTTTTATTATTTACTGGTGCGTATAGGAATGGGAAAGTGTTTTCTTTCCCATGACATATAGATTTTCAGATAAATAATTTCACTGCGTTATCAGACAAAATCTTCGACGACCTATAACTTAGCACGACTTACTCAGATTTTTCCTTCTATCCTTGTGAAATGAATTATCTGAAAGTCTATAGGACAAGATGTTCCGCATAAGCCTTGTGTTAAAAATAGCGATCTTTGCCACCGGCTGCGCGGGTATTGTAGCCGAGTTTGTTCTATCCACCCTGGCCACCTACCTTATCGGCAATGCTGTCTTTCAATGGACAATAATTATGTCGTTGATGCTATTTGCCATGGGGATGGGCAGCCGGCTGAGCAAGCTCTTTACGCACAGGTTGTTAGACACATTTATTCTTGTTGAATTCAGTCTCTCCATACTTTGTTCCTCTTCGGCAGTCCTCGCTTATGGCCTAGCCGCATACACTGTTCATATCAACCTCCTCATCTATCTAGTGGCCATGGTCATCGGCGCCTTGATAGGTTTTGAGATCCCCCTGGTCATGAGGCTGAACGATGCCCACGAGGAACTTAGAACCAACATTGCCGCTGTGATGGAAAAAGATTACTATGGTTCGCTTCTGGGAGGCTTGTTTTTCGCTTTTTTTGCGTTGCCCTATCTTGGTTTGACTTATACTCCCATCATCCTGGGCGCCATTAACTTTATAGTGGCCTCACTCCTTTTGTGGTCATTCTTCCATCTTATTCAAAAAAAAAAGATGGTGGTCTCCGCGTTTGCCGTTAGTTGTCTATTCCTGATTTTCCTGGCTGTCCTGGCAAAACCGATCATCATGTACAGCGAGCAGCGTCAATACAAAGATAAGATTATCTACGCGCAGCGGACTCCGTACCAAAAAATCGTGATAACGCAATGGAAGGAATATTACTGGCTATTTATTAACGGTCAGGAGCAATTTTCCAGCTTTGACGAAGAAAAATACCACGAGCCTTTGGTCCACCCGGCAATGAAGCTTTCAGCCAATCGGGATAAAATCCTCATCCTGGGAGGTGGTGACGGACTGGCTCTGCGGGAAGTTTTGAAATACTCAGACGTAAAATCGGTTACCCTGGTGGACTTAGACCCGGCTATGACCGATCTGGCTGCCAAACATCCGGCGTTGGTAGATATCAACAATGCCTCGATGAATGACCCAGGTCTAAAGGTAGTCAACCAGGACGCCGGTGCCTTCCTTAAAGAAGATGACCACTATTACGGAGCTGTTATCATTGACCTGCCGGATCCGGACACGATTGAACTGATGCACCTCTATTGCGTGAATTTTTACCGGTTGGTGGCCAAACATCTTAGACCCGGCGGGGTCATGGTTACCCAGGCAACCAGTCCATATTTTTCTAACCAGGCATTTTTGTGCATCATAAAGACAATCAAGGAAGCAGGGTTTACCTGCCTGGCCTATCATAATCAGATTCCAACTATGGGTGAGTGGGGTTGGGTTTTGGGAGTAAAGGACGCGGCAATGAACGAACAAACCCTGAAACAAAGGGTCCTGGCCGCAGATTTTAACGGCCTTAAGACCCGTTTTCTCAACAACGACGCTATGGTTTCAATGGTCCATTTCGGCAAAGGGATGATTGAGCAGAATCAGATGGATAAGCTCAAGGTCAATACCCAATTAAATCCGGTTCTCCAGCGTTACTACCAGGCTAACACATGGGACATGTATTAGTACGCCCTTCGGGCGAGCTGTTGAGCTATTGAGCTTACCACCTCAACATCTATCACCCCGGCAGGATGTTGGTGAATTGATATTCTTCTACCGGTTCGCCTGTTGTGGCTTCAAATTCCTCTTCACCCCACTGTTCAATACTAAGATATGACCGTCCTTCATCGTCCTGGTAGCTCCATTGGAGCACTTCCTTGCCGTGGTCCTTTCCGTCCTTATAAAAGCGCCCACCCGCTGTCTCTTCCATATAATAAGTGACCCCCTCAAAGACAATCTTCTCCGGCGGATCCCCGGTCTCAATGATCCTTTTCTTGATTTGCGAATCAAGGCGACCAAAGGCGATCTTTCGGTTCAGACTCCATTCCTCCTCGTCATCCGACTCCATCTCAAGGTAAACTACTTCGTCCCCGCTTCTGAGTTGCCACTCGTGAGAAATATCTCCCTCGCTCCAGTCGTAATAATTGTAAGCCGATACTTCCCACGTTTTCAGATCGTAATCGACCAGGTAGCCCTTCTTAAGCCTGGCCAGGGAAAGGTCGCTTAAAGGGTCTAATTCATCTTTTTTATTTTTCTTAAAAAAGTCTCTTATTTTCATAATGGGTTAAGTGATTCCCATCTTCTGCTTTAATTCCAGTAAAGATTGTGACGTGCTCGGAGTTGAACCGCCGGACAGGGCTGCGTTAATTTCATCATCCACGCTCTTGTCAGCAGTAGCCATTTCGCCATAGGCTGTTGCAAGCGATTCGTCTTCCTCAACCCTTGAACGCATTTTTTCCAGCATGGCGATCGTGCCTGATGAATCAACCCTGGCAATCTGCTGATTGATTTTCTTTGTGGCCGCTGCGGTCCTGGACCTGGCCTTTAACGTGAGCAGGTCGTTTTCATAAGTGGTGACCGTTGATTTGATTTTATTCACATTGGCCTGCAGTTGGTTGGCCATCTGCTCATGCCTTTCGGCCTCCTGGGCCAGTTGCGCTGCCTCTGCTGCAAGCTGTTCCTTCTGGTTCAGGGCCTGGGAAGCCAGTCGTTCGGCATCTGCCGGATCGAATTCGCCGTTTTGCATTTTCTGTAAAAGCATCATGGCCTTGCGCTCATAATCAGCAGCCAGTTTCTTTTTGTTATCTGCGTCCCTTCTGGTTCGAATCGCCATGCTTTTGACCTCAGCCAGACTGGTCATGGCCTGTTGCAGATCCTTCTTGAGATCACGGATACCCTGTTCAGTCATCCTTATAGGATCTTCGAGCTTGTCAATTAAAGCGTGAGTTTCGGACTGAGTCACCTTGAAAATACGTTGAAAAATAGACATAATAAAAAACCTCCTTTAGTTCGCTTTACTCACAATTGGTCAAGTAGTTAAAAGGTCAAGTGCTTGATCATTTTTTTGCATAACTGAGCAGTTCCGAGCTATATTCGGCCAGGGCCAGACCCAGGGCATGGATGGAAGCTTCAAGCTCGTTTCGATCCAGATTCTCCAGTTGGAGAGTATCCCGAAAAAGGAGTAATTCCGCATTTTCATTCAGGACAAAGGCTCCGTGAACCAGATCGCGATTCATCTGCAACAACCGTTTAAACAGGTTGCCTGGGTCATGGGGTACCTTCATGATAATCTGCTCCAAAACCAGAATCGGTTCTTCACAGTCTATTACCAGATTTTTAACGCCGTTGTTCTCATCATCTACCACCACCAGTTCTTCTGCCTGATCTTCACTGACAATGGGTATCTCCATCTCAAATAGATACTGTTTGACCAAATCAAATTTTCCGGGCATGTTAATCCCCCTTTCATACGTTTTTGATTAACTGAATATTGCAAATTCCTGAATCCCTACCCCAACTCAGGACGATTCGTAGCAATGACTACCAGTTCATCTTCCGTCCTGAGCCGATAATCCGCATCTGGATTGGCAATCAATTTGTGAGTTCTCTTATTTTCCACTGCCAGGCAGAGTATGTCATGATTCTTTTTCAGTTTGCACATAACTTCAAAAAAGGTCAGTCCTATCAGGAAAGAAGGCAACTCAACCTTGTACAGCTCGCTTCCGTAGCGGTTGCTGACCAGTTCGGTTATCATGTGGGTAATCCCGTGGTCCAGGGCAGCCTGCACCAGAAGATTAGTGCTCAATTCGCCCACCACGATGATTTCGTCCGCTTTTGCCCGCCGGCAGTGTTCAATATTTATAGACTCTATTAATTCTACACAGACATAAACATCCGGATAAAGAGTTTTGATGGTCAAGGTGTCGAGAATAGTCCTGGCGTCACGGACGCGAGCATCCAGTTGATCATCCGAGAGCTGGATAACTGTCTGAGCATCTTTCAGGTTAGCCATTTCAAGAACTTTGGGTTGGATTTCGCCGCGAATAAAATGTAGATTCGAATCATCCAGGGGCTTTTCGGTCAACTCTGCAATAACAACTATCGGCACATCCCCGATCTTATCGTCAGCACGTAGTTCTGCTACGATGTCGTGGCCTCTGAAGTTCCATCCGCAAATAACAAAATGTCCTTTCACTCTTACTCTTTTCATACCCCTGTTTTCCATGAGCTTGTTTTCGATAAAAACACTGGCTATGGTGGCAGTAAGCACACCCAAAAAACCAATCCCCAGCATCATAAGCGCTATGCCCACAATCCGGCCGCCCAGGGTAGCCGGAGAAATATCGCCATACCCTACGGTGGTCACAGTCACAATCGACCACCAAAAAGCATCAAAGAGCCCCAGCTCTTCTTCGAAATATGAGAAAGCCATTGTGGCCATAAAAATCAAAGCCAATAGTACAAAGGCCACCCTGTGCAGGTTCTCCCGCCGCAATCTCAAGGAGATTAATCTTAATATTTGCAAAAAATAAAGCATTAATCAAACAATAAGGATTTATTCATTCTCTTCCCTTGTAAAACTATAGGAAATCGACTAATATAACAAGGTGAAAATAGAAAAATCCGAAATATTTTATCAATTAGCGAGTCCTAAGGTGAATCTATCCAGTATGAACTCACATGAAGCCATTATGCAATTGAACATTGATTGCTACGGATGTAAGGGCGACCTCAACAATAAAGATCGCATAGTTCAGATAGCTGAGCGAGCTGCAAAGCAGGTGGGTGCAACGGTTCTTGGGAATGGTTCCGTATCGTATCCGGGCAGAGGAATAACTGCGGTAATATTTCTGGCTGAATCACACATTCTGGTTTCTACATATCCTGAATACCAGTACGCAATAGTTGAAATTTTCATGTGTAACTCACAGGCAGACCATCATGAATGCTGGAGTTATTTATACGACTATTTACAGCCCGCGCGGATCAGTGTAAATCGATATGTCCATTATGTCGGAAACGGCAATGGGCTTGCGCTCTACAAGGCTTCCAGAAATCTTGACTTAGAGGCATAGTATAGAAATTTCCATTTTTTTGACTGGATATGCAGGATCATCAGGGTAAATCGAATATCCGCAGCGTTCTTATACGTGTTGATCCGAGGAGTCTTGATAATGCTTTACAACTCTGGAATAAAGTTTACAGCGAGGAAGACGAAAGCTTGGCAATAGACGGCAAAGTTATGGGCAACGCTATTGATAAGAATGGAAAACAAACGCATATAATGAGCGTGATCGACCATAACAGCAAAAGTTGCTACACCCAAAAGCCAAACTTGTGACGGCGGTATATGATTTAATTTTTCTCATTTCACTGGATATATTTGCAGATGTTGCAACAAGATGTATATGAGTCTCCATTAAAACCCAGGCATGAATTTTGATTCTTTGCTGTTGTTGCAGAAAATTCAACGAATCAATGACAATTCCGGCCAGCGCCGGCAGGGCAAACAGGGAAAGACAGTTTGTAACGCTGCTTGTTATGAAATATTTTTTGCCGCTCTCTATGATTTTATATCTGCTTCTTCCCATAAGAAGTTCGGTTTTTTATATTATATTTTAGTGAGTTTTTGGTGCGTATAAGGCAAAGCCTTTGGGTATGCATTCCCAGGCAGAGCCTGGGAACGAGAAAACGAGAAAAAAAGCTCCCTACTATTATAAGACTCTTTTCTATGCTGCCTTAGCCACTCCACGAGGAGCGGGGGCACCCTGCAAGAGGCCTCGAGTACTGAGGTCCTCATCAATGTCTGGCCAGTGGATCCCGTATCCCGCTCCAGCAATGCGCCAGTTCGCCCGCTGCTCAGACGTCGCATGTAGCAGACGTGGGTACCAGGCCAAGGGAACCGTTATGGTTCGTCCGTCGAAAAGATCAACACTGATTGCGTCGTCAGTGACGCACACGTCCCTGACTTGCTCACCTGCTTTAGGTTCCAAAGTAGTCATTCCATGCCTCCAATAATTCCTTCTGATGCTCTGAAGTGAGTGTTTCCAATTTCCTCAGTTCCCTTGCTGGAAACCCGAGATTGTAGGCCAAAGCCACAGGACTGAGCCAGAATTTGGCCGAAAAGGAGTCCCTGTCAATATGCACGTGTGGCGGCTCATGCAGGTCGTGACTGACGAAGTAGAACCTGTACGGTCCTTTTCTTAAAACTGCTGGGGACATTTTTCTATTCCCTGTCGATTATTTTAGCGAACACTGAGTTAAGAAATAAATCAATAATATTTGATAGTAATAGATTGTTTTTTGATTTCAATTGTACATAAATATGACCTTATTTTTTATGAAAAAGCAAGAATTTTAGAACTTAAAGGACATCATAGTGCTATGGGGTGCTGTTGAAATATTGACATTTATTTTTTATAGTCACATAGTTCAGCCAATGGACAGACTTTACAACTTGGCTTTCTTGCCTTGCAAACAGCTCGTCCAAAATAAACAAGCTGCAATGAAAAGTCGCTCCAGTCCTTTTTGGGAATTAGTTTCATAAGATCAAACTCAATTTTAACAGGGTCTATGTTTTCCGTCAGGCCAAGTCTTTTTGAAATCCTTGCCACATGAG
>JAYEFW010000157.1:0-3549 GCA_034658795.1 Thermodesulfobacteriota bacterium | reverse complement strand
CAATTGGTTATGTATTGTGGCATCCCCCATAATGCAGGCAGATTAATAGAAAAAGGGATAAAAGAGAGAAGGATCGAAGATTCGGAAAAAAACTGGCAAGTCTTATCCAATGCCTGGGCTCAGGCAAGAGAAACAGAGCTTGCGATACAGGCATTAGAACATGCGGCAAAGCGTTCAGACAAAGGCGATCTGTATGTACGCCTTGCTCAACTAAAAATCGATCAAGAAAAGTGGAGCGAAGCGGTAACGGCTCTTCATGCCGCGTTCAAAAAAAACATTACCAAGCGCAAAGGCAATGCCCACCTAATGCTTGGACTGGCCTATTATGAGTTAAAGGAGGCCAAAAAATCACGCAATGCCCTGCTTGAAGCCGTGAAGTTCGAGGAAACCAAAAAGGTTGCGAATTACTGGATAAAGCAATTGGAATTCGACAAGGATTAACTTTAGATATTTGCGATGCTTTAGAGATATTTACCGCTTTGTTCGGATCAGGAATCATAGGATTAGGTATGTTATTCGTATTTTAAGAGAAAAAACAGGAGCGTTGGAAGAAACCATTAATAAGGAGGTAAAAAAATGAACAAAAGACTGATTTTATCCATTGTATGTATTTTTTTTCTAATCGTGGCAACTAATTCCATAGCCGGTGATGAAGGTAAAAAGGTTTATTCACTGGGAACCATTACAGTGCAGGACCAATTAATTCTTCCTACCAGGCAAGCCGGAGATTCTCTTTATACAGGAAGTTCGGTAACTAAGAAAGGGCTTGAACTTCTCGGCACACCTGCTGAAACAAGCATCTATAATACATTAAGTATTCTGCCCGGAACCAATGTGGAAAGCCTTGACCCTTACGGGCTGAGTCATTCATATACGCGGGTAAGGGGACTAAAAGATAGATATATCGGGATGACGGTTGAAGGTGTTCCTAATTACGGAATCATGTCAATAGGTGCGCGGGAACATATATACGATACGCAAAACGTAAAAAGCGTTAGTCTGTATAAAGGAGCAAGCCCTGCTGACCTTGGAACAGGTTCCGGCAATAGAGGAGGCGCGATAGAATTACAATTAAGAAGACCGGAAAACGAGATCGGAGCCGAGATAACTCAAAGTTTTGGTTCCGATGATTTTATGAGAACATTCTTGAGGGTTGATTCCGGAAAGCTGCCGACAAAAACAAAGTTTTTCGCCTCATATTCTTATTCAAAAGCAGATAAATGGAAAGGAGAAGGAGAGCTTGGCCCAAGGGATCATATCACATTAGGATTAAGTCAGGAGTTTGGTGATAAGGTGAATTGCGATATCTTTTTCAATTTCAATGAAATCGAAAGACATTCCTTTCAAAGCCTGACTTACGAGAAAGCCAGAGATATAGATAACTATTATGATGAATCGTTTATTCCGGAACTCACATCTGATTCCAACAAGAATAAAAATTATTATGATTACAATCGTGAAAAATACATAAACAGAGACCTCATGGCGATCATTGATGTAGCCGTTTCTGAAAATACCAACTTGTCTTTGAAGCCTTATTATTCCAGTGAAGATGCAACCACAAAGGGGAAAGCGCAATTTATGATGGGCACCGCAAAGACACCGGGGATAGTGGACAAGATCAAGGATTTAGAACGGTATGGGATTATTCCTGAACTTAGCCTTGATTTTTCAGCATATACGGTAACCGCCGGTTATTGGTTTGAATCGCATAATCTGGAAAAATACATGAAAAAGTATTTCACTACTGCCAACGGATTAGACTACAAGGGCTATGGTTACTATGCAGAAAATGACGGAAATGGTGAAATTCACAGTCCATACGCCAAGATATCCGGCACATTGGATAAATTTAAATTTCAGGCAGGACTGAAATATTTTTATTATGAAGAGCCGGCAAGCACGGGATACACTACTAATAAAATAACAAAACAATTAGAAGAAAATCCTGCTATCAGTCTAAAAGCAGTTGATTATGATGCGTTTCTCCCTACAGCGGGCATTGGCTGGGAATTTAACAAAAACAGTGAAATGTACTTTAATTACGGCAGAAACTATATGAGGCCATATGCTTATGTTCCGGTTAGTACGAACTATGTAGGAAACAAATCGGCTTTTGAAGCTGCTAATATGACATTGCAGGACATTTTAGACAAATGGGAGATGGAAACATCGGATAACTATGATATCAGTTTCAGATATCACAGTAAAAACTTTTCAATAGCTCCTGTTGCTTTTTACAGCAAACATCATGACCTGCTTGTAGCCATTGATGATCCAAATGTAATTAATCCCGCTACCGGTGAACCGGTCAGTTATCACCAAAACGTAGGCAATGCGACTTCTTATGGATTTGAACTGGAAACAAGTTTTTGTCCGTCAAAAAATTTAATAGTCTATTTTAATCCCAGTTACACTGAAATGAGTTTTGACGACGACTTTAAAACAAAGGGCGGTATTCTAAAAATCAAGGGGAACCAGCTTCCTGATACTCCTAATTGGGTCATAAAATCAGGCCTGATTTACACTATTTTCGATTTTGAGATAAGTCCCATGGTTAGATGGGTTGACAAAAGATACGGCGATGCCGAAAATAAAGAAGAAGTTGATGATTATACTATTGTTGATTTAAGCATAAAATATTCAAAAGAAGATTTGGGGTGGTTAAGACATGCAAGCATCGGGCTTGAATTAAAAAACCTGTTTGATGAAAAATATGTCGGTGCAATCTATGCGAGTGACACAGCAACGAGCGTAGATTATTATGCCGGTTCTCCATTTACTGTGATATTCAGCATAGGTGGGAAGTTCTAATCAAAAGACGTCAGGGGTCAGAATATATCGTGGTTATGAATTCTGACTCCTGACTCCTATCCCGGCTCTACTGAAGACTCTGGATGAGAGCGTAGGGGTCTGTCCCTTCCATTGCAAGCTTTTGGGCAAAAGCTGCCTGCCCAAAGAACTTTTTTATTTCTTTTACGTATGTCAGTTTTTTGGTCATACTGATAGAGGCCATTTTGACAGACAGTTGTGCCCTGGAAATAAAATAAACAGGGTTTGTTTTTCCTCCGGACGGAGCAAAATCCTGATAATTCCGGCCTGCATCTGCAAATATACTTTTCCAGTCCACACCCAGTACCACTCCTTCGCAAGAATTGCTTTTTTTATTGACTCGCATGACTATGACTGCCAGGGGAGGTATAGGGGCACCCTTAAACCACAGGTCTTGCGAATATTTTTCTATTTTTTGTTTACTGACAGCCTTGGAAAAAGCAGCCGATTTTCCAGTTGTGGTGTCGAATATAATCTGGAGAGCATCCAATGCGCAACCTGGAGGTGCGCCTATGAACATGTATTTTTCCCCTTTGCGCAACGGGTGATTTTTCTGCAAATATTCCGCTATAATAAAACCGGTATTAAGACCGGGGCAGATGTGATTATGGAATTCGGCTGTTTTCAGTAAAGACCAGGAAACATCTGCTGCCCAGCAATGAGAAATCGTTACAACGGAAAAAAGGGTTTTACTACCAATTATCCCTGAGGCTGCTT
>JAYEFW010000156.1:11607-14276 GCA_034658795.1 Thermodesulfobacteriota bacterium | reverse complement strand
CCTGTGGCAAAAAAGAAACACCCTACTAAAATAAATATCACAGATATTCCTTTTACAATTTCCATCAAATTTCACCTCTCCCTTCAAAGTACTTTGCTGCCGCTAATGACCCGATAAAGTTCAAAATAGCGTAAACCATGATGATATCCAAAAACATCTCTATCCTGCCGTAGATAAACCCTATCAGCACCAGAACTACCAATGTTTTTGTGCCGATAGCTCCAACTCCTACGATCCTGTCTATAATTGTCGGCCCGTACACTACCCGATAGAGACAAAGTAAAACAAAAAAACAAAGGAAAATGCTCACGCCTAAATAAAAATTTTCCATCTCAATACTCCCAGGTTAGCTGCTAAGCTTATTAGCCAGCTTATTGCTTTAATTAACCGTTAAGTTGTATTTATTAAGTTTTGAATACAATGTGCTGCGGCTCACATTGAGCTGTTTTGCAACTTTTAATTTGTTCCAGTTGTTCTCCTGCAAAATTTTCATAAGGAATCTTTTCTCATTTTCCTCAAAAGATGTTATCCCCTCATTTTTTTCTTTTAACACTTCGTGCAAAATTCGGGAAGGCAGTAACTCACGCTTTACTTCTTCACCTTCTGCGAGAAGAAAGGCATGTTGTATTGAGTTTTCCAACTCCTTGACATTGCCTGGCCAGGAATAATCCATTAGTATCTGCATGGTATCGGATGTAACACCTCTAACATTTTTCCCTATTTCTAGATTCAGTGTTTCCAAAAAGCAGTCTGTTAAAAGAGGGATATCATCTTTCCTCTGCCTTAAAGAAGGCAGGTGTATATTAATTACATTCAGCATATAAGAAAATTCTTCATTAAAAGTTCCTATTTCCACCTCTTTCCCGAGATCAGTATTAACAGCGGCAATAATCCTGACATCTGTCTTAATACTTTTTTTTCCCCCAAGCCTTTTTACAGACCCGTCCTGTAAAAAATTCTGAAGTTTGATCTGTGTCAATGGAGGCATTTTATCAATCTCACTCAAAAACACTGTCCCGCCATTATTCCGCTCCAGACATCCTTTCTTTTGAGATACCGCCCCTTCAAACGCGCCTGTTTCATGACCAAAAAGCCCGCTTTCTACTATAAACCTCGGATAAGCTGAGCAGTTATACACATCAAAAGGTTTATTTTTTCTCGAGCTGTTCAAATGGATACATCTTGCTACCAATGCCTTCTCTGTACCCTCTTCACCCTGGATCACAACCGAAGTATCAGTAGGAGCCAGATTCAATATCATATTGTAGATCTGTTGCATTCTGGCAGACTGTTTATTGATCTCCTGTATCTTCAAGCTCTTTTCCCTTGAATATTCTTTTCTTTTGAAGGAAGTCCACCGGTTGCTATGTCTAAAAAGATCGAAGCCATCGCAGCCATAACAGTGATCCCGACACCGACTTCAACGCCCAGAATACCAAGCGATCTTGCCTGCGCAATCCCCACATGCAGAATCTGATCAAGTTCTGCATAGTCTAAAAAGTTACCTCCAAGTATTAAACACAATGCCCCTATTCCTGCATATATAAAGACTCCTGTACTACACAGAATGGTATTCATTTTTTCGCTCATCTTCCTTAAAGTATTGTCCAATCCATAGGTAATGACCAATAGAATAAGGCTTGCACCAAGAATCACTCCTCCCTGAAATCCTCCACCAGGACTGTAATGTCCATGAGCGATAACATACAGAGCATAAATCTGCATAAAGGGTATCAGCAACCTGGAAAGTGTCTTTACAATAACGTCATCCGATTGTTTAGTCATCATATCGTTTACCCCGGTCATTTTTCCTAAAACTTATTGAGCTTTCAGCTTTAATTTTTACTTTAGTGCTACAAAAACAGGTGCTATATCAAGAGTATCCTGTACATATACATGGTCGGCTTCCATAAATATATGCGCAATCCTGTCCTCCATCTCTCCGGTCAAAAGGTCTTCAGCGGTCTTTTTACTCACAGCATGCACATAATATACCCCATCTCTTATATCTACGGTAATAGTCCCAGGGGTGAGGGTGATTGAATTGGCAAGTGTGACGAAAGAAATATCGCTTTCCAGTTTTGTCTTAAATTCTATTATCTTTGGATCTAGTAGATTTCTTGGTCCCAGAGCCAATCGAACAACATGTATGTTGGACAAAACGATCTGGTAGAGAAGCCATGGAATATAAGTAATAAATCTTTTTACTATTACACGCATATCTCCTGCTCTTGGATTGGCAAAAAGAAGATCATGCGTTGCATGCGAAACCAGACCACAACAAAGAAGCCCGATGGTGATGTGAAATAAATCATAGTGGCCTGATAATAGCAGCCAGGAACCAAACAAAATGATGAATGTCGCTGTAAATCTGGTAATTTCTGTCTTTGTTTGCCTGGCGCCTTTAAATATTGCCTCTACTCTTTTTCGATGTACGGCTTGGCTTTCAGACGTGAGCCTGGCAGCAGTGTCCAATACCTGCCTGCTCCTCTCTCTTGCATTCTCTAATATCTCAAAGGACCTATCCGTGGCCTGGACTAATATAGTTACTTCCATTCCATTCCTCTTCTTTCTAAATGTAGCCTTATCTTCCTGCGTTCATACAAAAAATACTTTTTCCGAATTCAAAACGTTTTTATCTTAAACCTAAGTTGAGCGATTTTTTGCGA
>JAYEFW010000156.1:0-11507 GCA_034658795.1 Thermodesulfobacteriota bacterium | reverse complement strand
AAAGGAACCAGCAATGCAGGAACAGGGGTTCTCTCTACTACGCGGCACGAATGTTTTCCTATAAAAATATCTTTAAATCTTTGCCCCGACGTTGACCCCATGACTATTGATGTAGAATTATAATCTTGCGCTGCAAGAATGATCTCATCAACAGTTTTACCCGCATATACATGATATTCTGCGTCAATTCCTTCTTTTAAGCATTTATTGCGCGTTTCTCTTAATCTTTCCATAAGCTGCCTCAGTTCACGCACAGTCAATTTCTTGTGTATTACATTTACAATATCAAGCTCTTTGATTAATTGTTTAAAACCAAGTATAATTTGAAACGCCTTTTCAGATGCCTGAGACCAATCGGTCGCAAACAAAACACGCTCAAATGCCCCTTTTGAAGTAAGCTTCAATCCTGTTTCATCTTCGTCAACTATCAGGACAGGCACGCTTGCCTCTTTAATAAGTTTTTTAACAATAGAATCACCAAACAAAATTCTTCTTTTCTTTTTATTAAAATGAACAACGGCAAATGATATCTGATTTTCATGGATTGTTTTCAAAACACTGCTGGACAAATTTCCTGAGTCAATTTTTATAGTAGCTTCCAAGCCATAACTGTTTAATTTTTCTTTCCATTGCTCAAGCAGCTCAGGAGTTACATCCTCTGGTCGATCCTTTATTACACATAGGAAAATTATTTTCTTGAAGCCAATATCTCTAAAACCTGACAATCCGTCCAGCACTCTGGAACTTGGACGTCTATGATCTGTAGCATATAATATTTTTCCGACCATTATCTCCCCTTTTAAATAGAATAGAAAACAATCTTAAATTTAATTTTTTTTACTAAAGCAACATTCGTGCCTTTATGATCAAACTGCATGTATGACCCTGTTTTTCAGGTATTACCAAAATTTGAAGCTACAAACATGAATATATCATCAACACAAAGTGATCAGTTTTTGGACACATAATGGTAATTTTTCATAAACATATTTATATCTTTAAATAATATTATGTATGATTTATGTACATATTTTGCCCAAGGACTGTACAATATCACCATCCCCATGTCTTTTGAGCCATAATATATTCAAAAAAAGTCCTTTTTTCAAGTGGTTGCGGATTTAGGGATTACAAATCATTAACAACTTGATAAAATTAGAAAAAATTGCAATTTTTATACTTTTTTACAAGATTGGCAGCTTTAAAAAAACTCAAGCGTGGATGCCTTCTTAACGCTCTTAATTGTGCTTAATAAATACTTGACAATTTAACAATTATCTGTTTAATTAATATTAAAGTTTACTTATTTATAACTAAGGATAAGGACTGATTTGCTCAGTTGACTGAAAAACTGTAGTTAAGGAGGATATTTCTATGAATCTTAAAAAGATGCTTTTTGTGACCAACTTTGATAAATTGTGGCTTGACGCTTTGGAATCACTGATGGATCTCAGAAAGTCGGGCCTTAATCATGTAATTTTTCTCCATGTAATAGAAAAAGATAAAATCGCAATGCATCGGGGAAAGGGCTATCTCAAAGAGGAAGAGGTCGGTCTCAAACAAAAGGCGGATGTGCGTTTTATAGATTGGGCGGAAACTATATTTGAAAAAGGAATGGAATGCGGCGCCTATGTTGTAGTTGGCAATTATATCCCCAAGATTCTCTCAACTGTTGAAGCGGAAAAAGCGAATCTCATAGTGATAGAAGCCCATGAGAGGACAAAAGTAGAAAAACTGTACTTGGATTCAGCGGTACTGGAACTCCTCCGACGAACCAAGATTCCTGTTTTAGTGCATAAATATATGCTGCCATCAGGAAAGACCAATGCAAAGCCTTTTGAGGTGCCTCTCTTTGCGACAGACTGGTCTTCTCCTTGTGAAAGAGCTTTGGAGCTGATTATCGACATTAAAAACAGTGTTAAAAAAGTAGTAGTGGTTCATATTGTCAGTGAGGAGACTATGAAGGGAAAATCTAAAGATGACCTTCAAGTCCTTCAAAAAGAGAATAAGAAAAGGCTGGAAGATGTCCGTATTACTTTTGAGGACGAAGGAATAGAAACTGAGACTCATCTGGGTATGGGAGAAGTCGTTCCACAAATTGAAAACGCCGCGCGTGAACATGGCGCCACAATGGTTATTACAGGCTCAACAGGGAAAGGAGCATGGCGAGAGCGATGGCTGGGAAGTATTTCTCAGCAATTGGCGGAATCATCGGAACTTCCCACGTTGTTAATACCTTAAAACCCGGTAGAGTTGTTAAATAGTGGAGTAGCCGAGTCATTATTAAAAATTAAAAAGGCGGATAAGCAATTATCCGCCTTTTTTTTATTTCAACCTAAGTTGAGCAATTTTCATCTCTCCAACCTTGAACCCTTGAACTGTGAACCTGAGTAGTTAAGACAAAAATTTCTTTATCATTGCCCCCAATTCTTCGGGCTCGACCGGTTTTTCAAGATAGGCTTCCGGTTCCGGCACAGGTTGATCTCCAAACTCGTCAAGGGCCTTCTGAGAGCGAAGAAAAGTTCTTTTGGCTATTCCGGAATGCACAATTACCGGAATATCACTAAATTGAGAATCTGTTTTTAATGCACGATACATCTTGATACCGCTTTCCTTGGGCATCAAGATATCCAGGATAATTAAAGCAGGTTTTTCCTCTTTGACCTTGCCGATACCATCTTCGCCGTCTTTTGCAAGCTCCGGCTTATAGCCAATATCTTCCACAACACTTGAAACAAATGTTCTCACATCAACATCATCATCAACAATCAGCACCTTTTTCGCCATAATGTATTCCTCCTTTAGTATAATTTTGCAAAAATCATTTTTGCCCTAAACCTTCTTTCCAGGAAGCCGGATGGTAAATATTGTTCCCTTGCCGGGTTGGGATGCTACATCCATGGTTCCGCCGTGCTCTTTTATAATCTTTTGTGTAACCAGTAACCCGAGACCAGTGCCTCGTGTTCCTTTTGTACTAAAAAATTCGGCAAAAATCTTGCTTTGAGTTTCCTCATCCATACCACAACCATTGTCAACAACCTCGAAAGCTACGCCGCTTTCGTTCTTACGTCGCGTCATTACTTTTACATGCCAATGCTTTTGCGTATCAAGATCAAAAACACAGGCATCTATTGCATTTGAAACCAGATTAAGAAGGCAACTGTGCATTCCTTTTGGGTCAAGATATATCTCACCCATCTCCCTGTCAATGTCCCTGATCAGGTCGATATCATATTCCTTTGCCTTTGATTCCATAAGATCGCAGACTTCATCGGCTATAATATTCGGATTATATTTTTCATATTCAGGTTCTCGTTCTTTAGAATAACTGAGAAGATCCAGAACAAGATCGGAAACTTTATGTATATTTCTTTCCACCATCTCCCAGCCGGTCTTCAATTTTTTTTGCTGACGTTCCGTTTCATTGTTATCTATAATTCGCTTCAGAGATCTTGCTTGAAAAGGCAAAGTAGACGTCATGCTATAGTCTATTTTTTTATTTTCTGCCGCCAGGCCGACCGCTCCATTTTTAAGAGCGGTATTTACAATGTAAAGACCACCTTTCAAGCCATTTAAGATGTTTTTGACGCCATGAGCAAGACCGGCTACTGTCTGCCCTATAGCTGCCAGTCTTTCAGATTTAATCAGTTCTTTTTCCAGGTGTTTAATTTTTCTAAGATCCTGGAAAAAGCCGACACTTCCTATTGGCTTGTCGCCTTCATACAGCATTGCGCACGAAAATCTTACCGGCACTGCTTCTCCGCTCTTTGCTGTAACAGATGCTTCATCTCCAACAAAAATATCGCTTGCATCCAGATCTTTACCTGCAAAAATATCAGAGATTCTTTGAGATATCCCTTCAGGGTAAAAATTGCCGGCATTCATGTCACTTTTGGCTTCATTCACAGTATATCCAAACATCTCTTCCGCAGCAGAATTAAATATTATTATATTCTCTTCTTTATCCGTGGCAACAATCCCATCGATCGAACGCTGTACAAGCTTATCCTCAAACTCATACCTTCTCTTGATCTCTTTGGTTTTTTCCTTTACCATGTTCCAAAGATCATTGGCATAGTTATTCAATGTCTTTTTTGTTTTCAGCCGTTCCTCAGCCCTTTTTAAGGCAATTGAAAGGAGTTGATCGCTCACCGGCTTGGTTAAAAAATCAGATGCTCCAAGATGAAGCGATTGTATGGCGGATTCCATATCACCATGTCCGGTAATAACAATTACCTCTACCTCAGGGTTAATCTCCTTGATTCTTCTCAAGACTTCTATTCCATCCATCCCGGGCATCTTTATATCGGTAAGCACTATTGGAAAGAATTCTTTTTGAAATAAATCAATTCCCTGCTGTCCGCTCGCTGCAGTTGCTACATCATATCCATCACTTTTAAGAGATATGCTTAAGACTTTTCTAATGCCATCTTCGTCATCGATCAGCAAAAGTTTTGACATATAATTATGTTACCTCTCACAGTTTACAGTTTACAGTTTACAGTTTACAGTTTACAGTTTACGGTTTACGGTTTACAGTTTACGGTTTACGGTTTACGGTTGCTCAAAACATAAAACCGTGAACTGTAAACCGACAACCGTGAACAGCTATTCTTAAATAGCGGGAAATGTCATTTTAAAGGAAGTCCCCACATCTTCTTTACTTTCAACAATGATCTCTCCCTCATAGTCTTTAACAATCTCATAACTTATAGACAATCCAAGCCCTGTTCCAGCACCGATTTCTTTGGTTGTAAGAAATGGTTCAAAGATCTTGTCAATAATATCGGCCGGTATTCCTTTTCCGTTATCTGAAACTATTGCTACAACCTGTTTGTCTTCTGTAAAAGTCCTGACCTTTAGAATTTTTTTCCAGGTTTTTCCTCTTTCCTCCAAAGCATCGCGCGCATTAGTAATCAGATTAATAAACACCTGCTCCAGTCTGTTATGATCCGCCAGTATTGGAGGAAGATTTTCAGCAAGATCCAACTCTATATCTATCTGATGAAGAATTAATTGCTGCTTTAATACCTTGAAGACATCGGCAATCGGTTTATTGATATTAACCTCGGATCGTGTAGCGTCAGATGATCTTGCAAACTCTCTCATATGATTGATTATCTCACTCGCCCGGTCAACATACCTGCTCATCTCTTCTGCCATGCTGCGAAATGTCTCTTTATCTATACTTTTACCTCTGTTTATCATCTTTATAAAAAAATCACTCCCCACCTTAATGACATTGAGCGGCTGATTCAACTCATGAGCAATGCCTGAGGCCATAGTGCCAAGTGCCGACATCTTGCCGGCCTGAATTAATTGAGCTTCTTTTTCAACGCTTTCCGTAACATCGGACGTTGTTATAATCAGCGCATTTTGCTTCATATATTCTGCAGGACGCACATGAATGTTGACATAAAAAAATCCATTATCTTTCCTGCGATGCTGCCTTTTTAAATAAAGAAGAGTCTTGCCCTTTTTAATTGAAGCAAAATCATCAATTATATCTTTGTATGCTATGTTTGAAAGATCAAAAAAGGACTTTTGCAGAAATTCTTCTCGTGAATAGCCATAATAGCCTTGAGCTGTCTCATTTACATCCAGGATGGCAAATGTCCCGCCGTCAACAATAAAAATGGGATTCGGATCAGCATTGAACAGATCCCGGTATTTTCTTTCAGAAATTATCAGTTCCATTTCAAATTGATTGAGACTGTAAAGCATATGTTTAAATGAATCGGATAAACGCGTTATTTCATCTCCGGAGTATTTTTTGTAAATTTCGCACTTAATACACTCCTCAAGCTTTTCCGGAAACTTTTCTGAATGCTTTGACCGACAGAGAGTATTCTGTACAAACCAGCACGGCATGTCTGTCCCACCATATGCAGGACACTCTGTTTTGTTACAATCCAATTCTTCCCAACACTTAATAGTTTTGCCGAATTGGATTGCAGATTTTCCGTGACTGGCCAGGTCTGCCATGGAGGTAAGCCTGGAAATGGGACGTGTAATATAATGCGAAAGCCACAGAGTCAGAAAAAACCCCGCAGCTCCAATAAGAATCAGGGTAACTACAATTTCACGGTTTCTAAGCGCTATAATTCTTTTTTCTGTTGGCAACCAGCTAATCCCCACAGACAATACACCCAGCATATTTCTTTCTGTTCCGTGACACTTATTGCAAGCTTTTTCATTTTTTATGGGCATAGCATAGCTGATAACTTTTTCTTTCCCATAGTATTCAAAGCCATTAACCAGGCTTTTGCTTCGCAAACTCCTTTTAGTAATTTCAGAATTAATTGAACTGCCGATAAGGTCGGCATTACCGGCATGCTTTATAATTCCGTTCCAATCACAAAGAATAATTCTATGTAACTCTTCAGCTTCATTCAAGTCTTCTAATATCTTCTGAACATATTCCATCTCACCGTCGAGCATCGGATATTCAATGCTCCGCATAACAATATTGCTGACCTTAAGCGCCCTGCTCTCTTGCTCCGCAGTATAAAACTTTATCTGCCTTATTGTCTGGTAATAAGTAAAAAAGCCCATTACGCTACACAAAATCAGGGAGAACCCCAATATTATTTTATTTCTCAGGTTATTACGAAAAAGATTTGAGATAGTGGCTATTTTAAATGGCATTGTTAAATACTATTAACTCGAATGAATATTATACTTTTTTAGCTTTGCATAGAGAGTGCTGCGGCTGATGTTCAGTTTTTTTGCAACCTGCAATTTATTCCATTTATACTCCTCCAGCACTCTGGCAAGAAACTTTTTTTCGTTATCTTGAAAGGAGCTTATTTTTTGCTCTTTGTTTACAATAGAGTATATATCAAGCGGAAGGCTCTGTCCGCTGATAAATTCATTTTTGGTAAGAATAAATGCATGTTCAATAATATTTTCCAATTCCCTTACATTCCCTGGCCAATTATAACGCATCAATGTGTCCATAGCTTCTGAAGAAATTCCTTTTACTTTTTTATTCCCTCGCAGGTTCAGCCTTTTTAAAAAATGTTCAACTATAAGCGATATATCATTTCGTCTCACCCGAAGGGGAGGAATATTTATTGGAATAACATTCAGACGGTAATATAAGTCCTCCCGGAAGTTCCCATTTTCCACCTCTTTTTTTAAATCCTTGTTGGTAGCCGCTACTACTCTGATATCCACCTCAAGAGTTTCCATACCCCCCAATCTTTCAAACTTTTGAAATTGAAGAAATCTGAGGAGTTTAACCTGTGACATCAGTGGAATTTCTCCAATTTCATCCAAAAAAAGAGTTCCCTTGTCCGCTAATTCAAATCGTCCGAGCTTCCGATGTGTTGCGCCGGTAAAGGCTCCTTTCTCATGGCCGAACAACTCGCTTTCAAGTAGTGTCTGTGGATAGGCGGAACAATTCACAACAACAAAAGGTTTGTCTTTCCGATAACTATGCAAATGAACGGCTCTTGCTACAAGCTCTTTCCCGGAACCGCTCTCTCCATGAATCAGCACGGTTGCATCGGTAGGAGCTATATCCAAAATCAACTTATAGAGCTGCTGCATTTTATGATCTTTTCCGACAATACCTCCATAGCCTGAAAACATTTTGACCTTATTCTCCAGCTCATTCATTTTTTCGTTGTTCAGGGCAATTCTTCTTATAATGCCCGCAACCTGTGAAAGCATAAGATAGAGAAAGCGTAAATCTTTTCTGGAAAAAACAATATGCTCAGGGGCAAGCAAAATTACCACCCCAATAACCTCATTTTCCTTAATTATCGGAACAAGAGAGATCGACTCATAGCCGTCAAAACTTTTCAACCAGGGATATCCTCTGGCGCCAAGTTCATCAATATTCATGGGATGGCGCATCAATGAAATATTCGAAATAAGGCCTTCTCTATCTTCAATACTCAGCTCTTTGTACCCATTAACCTTAACAAATCCTTTTTTCTCTTTATTAAGAACAAGTGGGGCAATCTCTTCAAAAGAGAGTATGTTTTTGGTTTGGTCAATTATAAAATCAAACGCCTCTCCAAGGGATTTCTTTTCACTGGTACTGCGAGTTATATCGCAAAGAGATTCCATTTCCTTGTACGATTTTTCAAGTTCTCCGGTCTTTTCTTTTACTGCTTTTTCAAGATTGTAGGTATAATTCTTGAGTCTTTTTTTTATTTTCAATTTCTCTTCAGCGCGTTTTAATGCAACTGAAAGGGCTTCCTCGCTAATAGGTTTTGTGATAAAATCAGATGCATCAAGCTGTAATGATTTTACAGCAAGCTTCATGTCACCATCGCCTGTTATCACAATAACCTCTGTCTCCGGATTTATCTCTTTGATCCTTCTTAAAATACTTATACCATCCGTTCCCGGCATTTTTATATCCGTCAAAACAATAGAAGGAGCTTCTTGTTCAAAAAGCTCAATTCCACGCTTTCCGTTTTCCGCTGTTATAACATCATAACCCTCACTTCTAAGCGATATGCTCAGTAGTTTTCTGATGCCCGCTTCATCATCTATTAACAAGATTTTTAACATAACAATTCTTCATATTTTGAGACTGTTGAAAAATGCTCAATTTTGTTCAAGTTCACGGAATGTTGAAAGTAGAAATTTCTACTTTCCAATTTCAAGTTTCAAGCTGTGAACGGCTACCTAAAATCATAAATATAAATTAAAATAATAAGACAATATTTAATGCATTGTCAATATAATAAGTGTTTAATTGGCTGATTTTTGCCTCCTGTTTTGTTTACAAAAAACGATTATCATGATATAAATAAAATTTATAACAGTAAAAAATCCAGGCCAAAAAACGTTTTTCTCTGACATCAGAAATTTGAAAACTCAAAAGTAACTTGTTAACAATTAGAGGTGGCGGGCAATTAAATTTAAATGCCCGCTGCCTCTCGTTAATCTCATATTTGAGTTTTCAAATTTCCGGACATATAAATATAGGGTGGAAAAAATGAACATTGAACGCGAAAAGATTGAATTTGATGTGCTGTTTGTTGGTGGGGGCCCAGCAAACCTTGCAGGCGCAATAAGATTGATGCAGATTGCAAGAAAAAAAAATATAAATCTTGAAGTTGCTCTCATTGAAAAAGGATCGGATATAGGATCAAATGCTTTGAGCGGAGCTGTTTTAAATCCCATTGCATTAAAAGAGCTTGTGCCTGATTTTCTGCAAAGAGGCTGTCCAATTGAAAAAACGGTAAGGGGTGACGAATTTTACTTCCTGACAAAGAATAAATATTATCATCTGCCTTTTATACCAAGATACATGCATAACAAAAATTTCTTTATTATCAGTCTATCTAAATTTGTAAAGTGGCTCGCCGGCATAGCAGAAAAACTTGGTGTAAACATATTCCCCGGTTTTGCCGGGAAAGAAATTCTTTATGCCTTAGATCAAAAGACAATAACAGGAGTCCGCACAGGCGATAAAGGACTTGGAAAAGACGGCACCCCTAAGGGCAATTTTGAACCAGGAATAGATTTGCTGGCTAAAGTTACTGTTTTGGGAGAAGGTTCAAAGGGAAATCTTGTCAGAGATATTGAGAAAAAGCTTGATATATTTTCCGGGAAGATGCCGCAAATTTTTGAAACCGGAATCAAAGAAGTTATACAGTTTCCTGAAAAAAACTATTTCACAAACAGCAAAAGCAACGATATTCATACTTTTGGTTATCCATTGGGTATTAATACACCTGGCGGCGGATTTATTTATGAAATGAAAGACAGCAAGATTTCGATAGGTTATCTTACCGCACTATCATATAGCAATCCAATGCTTGATCCTTACGAAGAATTCATAAAATTCAAGCAACACCCTTTTATAGCAAACATTATTAAAAACGGTAAAGTAATAGAACAGGGCGCAAGGACTGTTCCTACTGGTGGATATTTAACAATGCCGGTACTCTCTGTTGATGGTGGAGTATTTGTCGGAAGCTGTGCTTCAATACACAACACACCGGGCCTTAAAGGAATTCATGTATCCATGAAGTCCGGCATGCTGGCAGCAGAAGCAATTATGAAAGCTATTGAAAAGAACAGCTTTGCTCAGAAAACTCTCGGTCATTATCATGAATTATTTGAAAAAAGCTGGGTAAAGAAAGAAATTTTTGAAGGAAGAAATTTTTCGCAGGCTCTTTCTAAAAACGGATTGCTTAAATTTATATTTCTTGGAACCCAGTATTCTACAAAAGGACGTGGTATATATGACAACATGCCTATTGAAGAAGATTGCAAAACATTAGGGATCGCAAAAAATGGTGGGCATGCCGGGAATAATTTGGACAAAAAGGTCTTTGATGGTGTTTTGTATGTAGATAAACTTACTGGTGTTTATCTTTCAAAAACAATGCACAGAGAGGATCAGCCGTGCCATATTATAGTTCATGATAAAAATTTATGTGTTAATCAATGCTTCACAGACTATCAATGCCCCTGTACTAAATTCTGCCCAGGCAATGTTTACGAAATTGAAATAGACGAAAAGACTTCTCAAAGACGACTTAAACTTAACCCAGCCAACTGCCTTCACTGCAAAACCTGCGAGATCAAAGATCCGTTCAGGAATATTACCTGGACATGCCCGGAGGGTGGCGATGGCCCAGGTTATACTATACTTTAGAGTTTGTAGGGATTGGGAATCGGGGCTAATAATATTGCCACTTGACTGTTTTGTTAAACTGGCATAATTATTTAAAAATTAGTAACACTTTAGCGCTTTGAAATATATCCGCTTCATGTACGGCCTGTTTTTGTTTCATAAAACTAAAGTGTTCCAAAAATTATTATAATAACCACCAATATCTTTGGAGAAATAACTATTATATGCCTTTTTCAATTGCTCTGGCCGGAAAAGGAGGCACAGGCAAAACTACAATAGCCGGCATGCTGATAAAATATTTGGTGATCAAGGGAAAAACCCCTGTACTTGCAGTAGATGCGGATTCAAATGCGAATCTAAACGAAGTGCTTGGCCTTGAGGTTAAAGATACACTTGGGAATGCCCGTGAAGAAATGAAAAAAGGAAAAGTCCCCAGCGGTATGACCAAAGATGTCTTTATGTCAATGAAACTGGAACAGGCTATTGTTGAAACCAAAGGATATGATCTAATTGTTATGGGACAACCTGAAGGAGCGGGTTGTTACTGTGCTGCCAATAATCTTTTAACGGGATTTCTTGAACGGCTTACAGGCAACTATCCTTATATAGTAATGGATAATGAGGCCGGCATGGAGCATATCAGCCGTTTAACAACACAAAACGTTGATGTTCTGCTTATTGTTTCCGACACATCAAGACGAGGACTTCAAACAGCTATTAGAATTAACCAACTTGCAGATAAATTAAATATAGGGGTTTCAAAAAGCTATCTGATTATTAATAAGGTAAAGGAGAAACCATCTGAAGTTGTATTTGATATGATTCAAAATAATGGTATTGAAATCGCCGGCACAATACCTGATGATAGTACACTTTACGAATATGACTTAAATGGAAT
>JAYEFW010000155.1:0-3562 GCA_034658795.1 Thermodesulfobacteriota bacterium | reverse complement strand
TTGCGGAAAAGTATCTTCTGCCTGAAAGGGTCAGCCATGGTTATATAGTTATGTTTGATCCCAAAACCAGAGTAGGTGAGTTATGCACACCGCAAAAACACATACTTGAGGGAAAAGAAATATTGAGTTTTAACATCGGGATAGGGAGGTAGAAGAGTTAAGGCAGGAGCAATATGGTGGGTTGATGAAGGTGCGAAAAGGCGGAGATGCCCCGCCGCCCCTTGATCCATGTTATATAGAGGAGAAAAGCTGGTGATCTTGACCTGCATGAAAAAAGCACTGGACATCGCCTAGAAAAACGACAGTCCCCGTCAGCGTCTTTCTATGCTGGCAGACAGGCTGTCAACATTGTAAATTGCAGATCCTGGTGCGTCACGGTAAATTTAGAAAAAAGTCATTTACAATGAACTCTGAAACTTAGGATATAGACTTTCAGATAATTCATTTCACAAGGATAGAAGGAAAAATCTGAGTAAGTCGTGCTTATGTGTACGTCGTCGAAGATTTTGACTGATAACGAAGTGAAATTATTTATCTGAAAGTCTATAGGTGGCACACGATGGGTGGGACTCCATTCGCCTCTGTCAGTGCAATTATGCGAGAGGCGGAAGGAGTCCTATGAATCCCACTCAGGTTGCGTCAAAGCATCACGGCAACGTAATGAATTCGCCCGATGTGATTGTCTGGTTATTGCTTGCCTCTATTGCTAACACCTCGAACTTGTGCAGGGTGTCTTGCTGGTTAAAGAATTCTGGCGGAACCATTACGCTCGTAACCGAGGCCGGAAGGTCTATGCTGAACACGCGAAGAGGTTCCTCTTGCTCGACGATAACCTGGTAACCGACAATTTCAATATCTTCTGAACCTGTAATGGTCTCTCTAACGGGCTCCCACTGGATGACGAAGTCGTTAGGGTCCACCACAGGCGGTTCGTCGGTAAGCGAGAGGGGGTGAGATGATCTCGGGTCCGGCCGGAATAACGTGTGTGAGTATCGCCTCGCTTTCCAGTTCGACGCCATTAGTCGTCCTTCCCTCGAACTCGTATTCCCCCTCCGGAAATCGGGCCAGGAACTCGTCAAGCGAGACTTCGTCGAGCGACGGCTCCGAACTTTCGAAGAACAGCTCGGTAAGGCCTGCTTTCTCAAGCTTCTTTTGGCCGTGATGTCTAAGATCTTGCGCTCGTTAGGATCGAAGACTTTCACCCTTTTCCAGGGTTTTCCATCGAGCAAGACCTGAATACCGACATCTTCATCCGTGACGTTGAACTCGATGAATATTTTCGCCTTAGAGAAGGGGATCTCGTTCTCGTCATCGTCCGCCCAACTATTTGGCGCGGCGGTCCCCAAAATAAGAACCACTAATGCTACCAGAAAAACGGGCAACATATGCATGTATCTCGTCATTTCGATGGATTTTTCCCTAATCTTTGCTGAAAACATAATTACCTCCTTGTTTTTTGATGGGGTTGATTACGCTTCCAAAATGGGACCACCTGGATAAATCTGTCTGGGATCAATACCACCTCCTTTCCGAAAAAATACATCTTTTTTTCGCTCGTCCTCTCATTTTCGTACCAGCACAGCCTCGCTTTATTGTCACCTTGTTCAAGTACCCTGTCAACTTATAAACTAATGTACGTTATATATTAAAAAATAATTGGCTTTTAAATATTTTTCATATGTGTTAAGAAAAAAATGAATAAATCAAATACCTTCGGCGAGAAAGCCCGATCACGGACGTTGAGGCGCTCATGACCTCGGTGGGGACTATTAGGGCATTTCTCTGAATTTTTAACCTGGATAAGGGATGATGGGTGATCACCTTCGTGTGATACGCCGGATAATTGTAACGATTAGGTAGAAAATTCGCTAAAAGTGAGAGATACGCCGAAAAAAACCCATAAATGGGAACAGTAGATCTATATCTAAAATAAGGCTTTCCTTATAACCCCCTTATATTATAGTAATTAAAATTTAGTCATTTTTTTCTTTACAGCATTATTATAAGATGTCCCTTATGTTGCCCCGTTATGTTGCCCCAATTTCTGCCGGAAACAAGCATACTTTGTTGCAAAACTTATTGACCCATAGGATTAGCACGTGCTAAAATTTGAATTAAGCGATTAGCCTTTAGCGGTTAGCTATTAGGTTAATGATTACAGGATGTTTTACTATTACGAACTTTCACCCATTGGGTGTTATTTCTAATTAACGTAATGCCCTGATTTTTCAAAGCTAAACGCTAATGGCTAACAGCTAATAGCTCAACTTAGGTAAGAATATATTTAAGTTTTGAATTTCACTCAGCGTCAGTCACGGCAGGAACTCGCAGCTTGACGATGTGAATAACTGTGGTTTTTCTGAGAACTTAGAGGAGATATGATTCAATGAAAAAAATGTTGATGAGGCTTATCAGTTTGCTGGGTATTATTATCTTTCTTCTTACCACAGCTTCGGCATGTGCGCTTAAGCTTAGTGAAGAGGAAGTAAAAGTGATCGTCAGAGATGTCATCAAAGAAAATCCGAAATTAATTCATGACACGGCAGTGAAGTATGCAAGAGAGCAAAAGAAAAAGCAGCAGGAGGAAAAACAGAAAAGGGCTCTGGAAGAAAGCTTTAAAAACCGGATAGAAGACGATATCTCAGATGATTGCCCTGCAAAGGGTCCTGCCAGCGCCCCTATTACGATTATTGAGTACACTGACTTTCAATGCCACTATTGCGCCAAGGGAGCCAAAACCCTTGACCTGGTCATGCAGAGGTACCCTGATAAGGTCAGAGTCGTGTTCAAGAATAATCCACTGAGTTTCCACAAACAGGCATTGCCGGCGGCAAAGGCGGCTTTGGCTGCCGATAGACAGGGCAAATTCTGGGAATATCACGACCTTCTCTTCAAGAACTCTTCAAAACTAAATGAAGAGATATTCACAGGGTTTGCTCGTGATTTGGGACTTGATATGGAACGGTTTGAAAAGGATCGAAATTCAAAGCAAATTGCAACACAAATACAATCCGAGCAGGCACATGCCGCAAAACACAAACTAACAGGGACCCCCGCATTTCTCGTCAATGGCGTGGTTATAAAAGGTGCTTATCCCGCGGAATATTTTGCGAGGGTTATCGACCGTCTGCTAAAGGATGATGAAGCGGCGAATCAGTTAGCACCCCGCCCTGACGTATGAAATTCACCTCACCCTTGCTTCGGGTCCGGCGTTTTTTTGTCGGTCGTTAGTCCGACCCGGGACATGTGCCCAAGAGCGTCAGCCTCACGATATAAAAAAATGGAAATTAAACGATTGTTGGATTAAAACTATGGCACAAAATAGCAAAAAACGGTTTATGCTTTGCGTAGAAAATAGGGATTGTAAGGATTTAGAAAGACGGAAAATATATCAAATCTTACCTGACGATGAAGCTTCAAAAGAAGGATACCTGAGGGTCATTGACGAGTCAGGTGAAGATTATCTCTACCCGGAGTCCTATTTCATTCTCCTTCAACTGCCACGTGAGGCTCAAGAAGCCCTACAAGTAGCAAGTTAAACCCATACGTTTCGCCCGACAAC
>JAYEFW010000154.1:0-3579 GCA_034658795.1 Thermodesulfobacteriota bacterium | reverse complement strand
CTTGCTTCTTTACTGTACCAATGAGATTTCCCTTCAGATCTGCTGTGAAAATTGAAAATGAATTTAAACCGCCTATGATACGATATTTAACAATAACAACTTGTTTTGACATTTTACTGCGAACTTTTTTTTCCGCAATATTTAATCTCTGAGTCGCCCATTCAGTCAGTTCTTCTCTATTTTTAATCCATAAAGAAGCATCCGGCAATGCCGGCGCTCTCAAAGCCTGGTGATACCAATCTATCGATCTCTGGTAATCCCTTGCCACGCCTTTGCCGTAAAAATAATAATCCCCGATCATTATTGCTGAAGCAGGCTCCCGGCTGGAATCAAACGCTTTTGTGAACCATTTCAGCGCTTCCATATATTTGCCTTTATTGTTAAAAAAGATGCCCGTTTGATAAATGGCAAGAGGATTGCCGTTATCAGCCGATATCATTAACCATTTTTTGTACGCTTCCTCTTTATCTTCACTTTTCAGGATGCCGGCTTTGTATAACACGCCGAGATTGTATTGCGTCTTGCTGTATTTTCTATCAAAAAAAGATTGATTTTTGATTAACTCATTAAAATATGATTCTCGTTTCTTAATATTTGCTGATATTAGACTTCTAAGGGCTGCGATTTTCTCTTTGTTGTCTTTAATGTAAGCATCCGGGAAATCGTCCGAATATAGTTCTCCTAGAAAGATAATTGCTTTAACATTACCTTTTTTTGCTGCCGTCTTAAGATATTTGACTCCCTTTTTCAGATCATTATTATCATTCACTGATATCATCGCTATTCCTCTGGAATAATAATCTTGCGGGCTGCAATTCCAGCAGCCATCCCCAAGTAGATAATAGAGCATGAAAATAACATAAATACCCAGGCAAATTCCAAGAAATAATGATACAGACCTTAATTTTTTTCTTATCGTCATTTAGCGACCCTTTGGCTTTGTTTGGGGCACAATGTTTACTGTAACTGCAAAATCAGAGTATGCGGATCTCCGTGACAATCATTACAACTGCTGAATTTCTCAAGCAATTCCTTTGAATGGGGTTCCTGCCCATGACACTCCCGGCACATTGGAATATATTGGTGCTTATCAGCATGGCAATTGGCGCATTTAAGAAAACTATGTTTATTCTTGCTGCTCAATAATTTGTTGCCGACATCAGCATGACAACCTGTACAGATAGCATCCGCCGCATCTTCGGTATAGCTGACCATCAAAGGTGAATGACTTGGGTGGCAAGCATTACACCCAGTATTTCCGATAAATGGTGTATGCGTTTTATCATGGCATTCGATACAGGTCGGTATGTAGCCGTGCTTGTCGTGGTGACATGAAGAACATGCAGTGTCGGTATGTGCGCTAAGGTTTTGAGTTGTCTCGGTTGCCTGATCAATATGGCAGTTGCCGCAATCCTCAACCATTTTTTCAAAACTTAGACTATCTACAGGTGCATGAGCATTTTCATGACACCGCAGACAGTCTGGAAAACCAGCCCCATGGAATAGAACATGACAGTCAGCGCAGTTGGGAACAACGTCTTTCCAGTTTTTACCAGGTTTATATGTGTGAAATATTTCGTGACATTTCTTGCAGACCATCTGATGTGCTCCACCTTTGTCTCTAATGTCCGTAAAAACTGAAAAATGACACCGGGCACAATCACGATTTGTTATCGGTTCGATTCTTTGCTCGTAAAACGCAGTACCACACTCTTCAGCAGCAACATTAATCAACGAAAAGGCGCTTAAACTCAAGTATATGATCAAAGTGCAACCAACAATGTTGGCGAAAAACTTTCTTCCCATTTTGTGTCCCCTACTTGATCAATCCATGGGGATCTTGATGACATGCAAGGCAATCCGGAAATTTTGCATGAATATCGTACCTATGTGGTTCCCCATGGCATGTTTTGCATTTAAGTAAACTTTTATGCTTGTTTTTATGACAATACACACATCCTAATTCATGATGTTTTGTCTGACTTACTGCTGACATCTTTTCCCCTACAAGTTCATGGCAGATTAAACAGAAGGACGTGTCAATGTCTTCTCCATAGATTACTTCCAGCGGCATATGGGGTTTATGGCATCGCAAACAATCATCAAGGGTCATTTCCTCTGTATGGCTTTCATGGCATTCCATGCATGATGAAGATTCGCCATGTTTTACATGGCATTCATTACAGTCTAATCCGGCGTGTTCGCTCGGATGCGCCTTCATCTCTTTATCCTGGTCCGGATGGCAGGATACACAGGCCGAGTTAACAGAGACGGCCTTACTCAGATCCATCTCCATGGGATAATGAGGATGGTGGCATGACGCACAATTTTCCACCTTATAGTGTGGTTTATCTGACGGTGCATGACACAGAGAACATTTTGGAATAACATTTTTTTCAGCAGGAGGATGCTGCCTATGGCAATCAATACATTTAACTGATTTGTGCGCTCCTCCACGCTCGTTAACTGCATTTACCGTTTCATCATGACAACTGGCGCATAAAGCCGGAAGAACTACAGCATCATACTTGATTGCTGAGGGACGATGAGGTTTATGACAAAGGAAGCAGTCCTTATCGTTCATTTCAGGTGAATGAGAATCATGACATTCCAGGCATGCAGTAGATTCGCCATGCTTTGAATGGCACTGCTTGCAGTCTAATTCGGAATGCGCACTTGGATATGTCCGGTTCTCTTGCCCTTCGGCCGGATGACAGGAGACACAGGCCGGTTTTACATTATCGATTTTGCTCAGATCCATCTCTTTGGGATAATGTGGATGATGGCACTTTTTGCACTCTTTTAGAGCATAATGGGGGCTTGCATCAGGTGAGTGACAAACACTGCATTTCGGAATGATATTTTTCCCATGGGGGGGATGCTCCTCGTGACAATCAATACAAGTGACTTCTGTTTTATGTAATGCCCCCCGCTCGTTGATTTCCCGTATGTTGCGCGGATGGCACTTGATACAGTCCCCTTCGACTAATTCAAGAGAATTATTTTCAGCCAAAGACAAGGTGCTAAAGAGAAGTATAGCTAAACAACCAATAATACTGATAAACACCTTTTTTCTCATCTGTGCCTCCACGTTCAGGGTCCAGGGTTAAAGGTTCAAATTGGCGCATCTTCGGTGCGGACATAAGTAAAGTGAGCTAAAGTGCCTAAAGTATATTAAAGTGCCTAAAGTTAAGGCGTACCATAACTTTAGGCATTTTAGGCACTTTAGCTCACTTTAGGCACTGTCTTTTCTACTCTGCTAATGCATGAGGATTATTATGACAGTCAAGGCATAACGGGTATCGTTCATGCATAGTGGCGCCATGCAGATCTGCGTCGTGGCACCCGTCACATTGTGTAACCGCCATATGTTCGCTCTCATGACATTCTATGCAGCTCATTTCAGAATGAGCTTTCTTGCTTGATGCAAGGGCATTGCCCACATCTTCATGACAGCAAGCGCAGTAATTGTTAGGAATACCATCAGCATAATTGACTGCTTTGGGACTATGCGGCTTGTGACAGGCAAGACAATCCGCATGGGTCATTTCCTCAGCATGGGGAGTATGACAATCCGCA
>JAYEFW010000153.1:11606-14314 GCA_034658795.1 Thermodesulfobacteriota bacterium | reverse complement strand
CCACAGGATATAGAATGGGCGCTTGATTTGAATGATAACCTCCTGATTTTGCAGTCAAGACCTCTTCGGATTGTAGCGGAAAAAAGGAGCATGCCTGTTCCCAGATCTTTACCGGGCCATAAGATTTTGATCAATAAGGGGCAAATTGCGTGCAAGGGTGTTGGCGCCGGAAAGGTACATTTTGTCACCAACGATGAAGAATTAAGGAGCTTTCCGGAAGGGGCTGTTCTCGTAGCCAAACATACCTCTACGAGGTTTGTGACTGCCATGAATAAGGCTGGCGCTATTATTGCAGACGTAGGAAGCCCTATAGGCCATATGGCATCAATTGCCAGAGAGTACGGTGTGCCCACCATTCTTAATACCGAGACAGCCATAAAGACCTTGAACGCCGGCCAGGAAATCACTGTTGATGCGATTAATGGAAATATTTATGAGGGGCGTATAGAGCAACTTATTGAGGCAGGAAAAAGTGAAAATACTTTTAAGGATACCGCTGTTTTTGAGGTGTTAGGAGGTGTTATGCAGAGCATAGTCCCCCTGAACCTTATCTATCCTGAGGATGAAAAGTTTAGTCCACAATATTGTGAAACCTTTCATGACATAACCCGGTTTGTCCATGAAATGGCGATGAATGAGATGTTTAAGCTCGGTGAGGGTGCACATCAAGGGAAGGGCGGGGCAGTGAAACTAATAGTCAAGCTTCCTCTTGATATACGTGTGATAGACCTGGGTGGTGGTGTGAAAAACAGTTCAAACAAGATTGCAGTCGATAATATTGCCTGTATCCCCATGAAGGCTCTCCTGAAAGGGATGATGGCCATTGAATGGCCTGGCCCTCCGCCTGTAAATGTAAAAGGCCTGCTCAGTGTAATTGCCAGCAGCACTATGCAGCCCAACCCCGAGAAGACATTTTCGGAACCCAGCTTTGCTGTGGTATCCAGGGAATATATGAACTTCAGTATCAGGCTCGGTTATCATCTGCAAACCCTTGAGGCGTATGCAGGTGAGCGCATCAATGATAACTATATTCGTTTTTTGTTTAAAGGTGGCGGGGCATCCCATGACAGACGCGCCAGAAGGACCCGGCTTATAAAGGAGATTTTAGAAAAGATAGACTTTCATGTTGAAAGGACCGGCGATGTCCTGGATGGCAGGGTGACCAAGTATGACAGAGCTAGTATCGAGAAAAAACTGGGTGTAATGGCCAAGTTGACCGCATTCACCAAGCAACTGGATATGACTCTGTTTAATGATGCTGTTGTTGACTGGTATGTCAAGGAATTCATCAAAAACCATTATGTCGAGTAAATCATAGCCGTTCACGGCTTGAAACCGCCTGTGGCAAAGGGATGTAGGGATTAGGGATGCAGGGATTATGGACATAGGGATATGGAGATATCGGAAAGTAGAGGAAGAAGATGGGGAGGATAGAATCTTTCAGGGAGTTAACCGTTTGGCAAAAATCCCATCAGTTATTTTTGGATATTGCAAATGATGTGGAATGATGAATAATAAGGAGATAAATAGCATGGAGGATGTCTTAACCATCCATATTCCTGACGAAATTCGGCAGAAGCTAAATCGCACGCCCGAAGAAATGTGCCGTGATATTCGCATTTACGCTGCATTAATGCTTTTCCGTCTCGGGAAATTATCTTCAGGAGCGGCGGCATTAATGGCGGGAATTCCCCGCGTGATGTTCCTGGATCTGTGCGCAGAATATAATATTCCTATCTCGCAAATCACTCCGGAGGAACTACGTCGAGAGGTAAGCGATGCATAAACAGTCATTAGTTTGCGACACATCGCTGCTGCTATACTTAGGACGTATGGAGAACGAAGACCTTCTTCGGGTGTTGTTTGAAAAAGTATATGTGACGGAACAGATAGCCCTTGAACTGGATGCTGGGCGTTTGCTACGAAGCGATACTATTAATCCCCGCTTGTTTGATTGGATAACATTGATATCGATTTCTCAGGAAAAAATGGATACTTTGCCCCCAAATCGGTTGGGAATTGGTGAGCAGTCGGTCATCGCTTATGCAAAAATCCATGCTAACTGTGTGGCAGGACTCGATGATCGACAGGCTCGAGTTCTGGCGGAACAGCTTAGTTTAAAAGTGGTTGGCGTGATTGGTATTTTATTGAAAGCAAAACGTGCAGGGTTGCTTTCTTCCGTGCGTCCTTTTCTGGAGATCGCCCAGGCTCATGGCTTTCGCATGGCCAAAGAATTGTACGAGGAAGCAGTGCGATTGGCTGGAGAAGAAAATAAGTAAAAGAAAGGTGTGTAAGCCTGAAGTGTCTAAAAACGAAGATGTGTATATAATTTAGATAGTTGTACGAAATTAAAAAAAGGCCAAAAAAAGGGGGTGGTTACAGGAAATTTGCAATTATTTGTTATTACTGATAAAAATTGTTGTTTATGATGGGGAATAAGGCGGTGAAGATATGAAAAAAGAGACAAAAAAGAGAGGTTACAGAAAAGGCCATTCTAAGTATCTGTATTTATTGGCTGGAAAAGGCTGCTATCTGAAACTGAGACCTGATGAATAAGGGATTGAGACGGCATTGAAGTGGCTAATGCTTTGGCAACATCAATTTATCTGAAACTGAGACCTGATGAATAAGGGATTGAGACTATCATTTCCTGCAACCGAAATTGTGAAAATTGCATATCTGAAACTGAGACCTGATGAATAAGGGAT
>JAYEFW010000153.1:0-11506 GCA_034658795.1 Thermodesulfobacteriota bacterium | reverse complement strand
TAATGCTTTGGCAACATCAATTTATCTGAAACTGAGACCTGATGAATAAGGGATTGAGACTATCATTTCCTGCAACCGAAATTGTGAAAATTGCATATCTGAAACTGAGACCTGATGAATAAGGGATTGAGACGGCATTGAAGTGGCTAATGCTTTGGCAACATCAATTTATCTGAAACTGAGACCTGATGAATAAGGGATTGAGACTATCATTTCCTGCAACCGAAATTGTGAAAATTGCATATCTGAAACTGAGACCTGATGAATAAGGGATCGCCTGCGGCGAAGGGATGTAGGGATTAGGGATATAGGGACGTAGAGATGTAGTGGGGGAAGAGGTTGAATGCGTTAATCGGAAGCTTACAACGAAAAATAAGTTAATTCCTTTTAACACTTTGTCCCTCTATCCCTCTATCCCTTCGTCCCTATGTCCCTAATCCCTTCAGCGCAAAGCGCTGATGAATAAGGGATTGAGACATTGAAACAGCGTTTGCCATGACGGAAAATCCAAAAATAAAACTCTGAAACTGAGATCTGATACTCTCTGGTTTAGAGATCCAACACACCCAACAATACCAGACAAATTATCCTGAAACATCTTCAAACTTGCTGCTTGCATGAAGGAGTCGCTATTTGTTATATATTGATATTGTGTTTAACGAGGTCTGAATTGTGGCAGGGAGGGACAAATAATGAAATTTCCATATGGCATATCTGATTTTAGAAGTATTATCAGAGAAGATTATTTTTACTGTGATAGAACAGATAAAATTCTTCTGCTTGAGAACACAAAGTCCCAACTGTTCATCCGTCCCAGACGTTTTGGTAAAAGCCTTGTTCTTTCAATGCTGGAAAATTACTATGATGTGGTAAAAAAAGATGAATTTGAAGATCTCTTTGGTGATTTAAAAATCGGGAAGAATCCGACTGAGTTGCGCAATTCATATTTTATCCTGAAATTCGATTTTTCTTGTGTTGATCCCACCGGAAGCGCTGAAGATGTGAAAAGGGCTCTTTTTAATCATATTAATGGATGTATTGAAGAGTTTTATGATTTTTATAATTATAAAGGCTATGAATTACCTCAAATAAAGCTTAATTTTGATGATGCTTTGTATTCATTAAAATCACTTATTAGTTCAGTTCGCAGGACTCCATACCCTGTATATCTTCTGATAGATGAATATGATAATTTTGCTAATACAATGATGATGGGAGTTCAGCGCTCTAAAGGCAGATATGAAGCTATTGTGCATGAAGAAGGGCCATTGAGAACCTTTTTTAAGGCAGTAAAAGCCTCCACTTCAGGCTCTATGTTCGATCGTGTGTTTATTACAGGTGTTTCACCTGTGGTAATGAGCGATATCACAAGCGGATATAATATTGCAAAAAACATATATTTTGAACCCGAGTTTAATGACTTGTGCGGATTTAAAGAGGCTGAGCTTGAAGATGTGATCACAAAGATTGTTCATGGATGCGATCTTGAAAAAGGTAAAATTAAAGAGGCTCTGGGCCTGATGCAAACTTATTACAACGGATACACTTTTTCCCATGCGGTAGATGAGTCTGTTTATAACCCGACCCTGGCAATATATTTTCTGGAACAGTTTGAAAAATCGTGTGCCTACCCGAGGGAGATGCTTGATACCAATCTTGCCGTGGATGATGCAAAGCTTGAGTATATTGCACAGGTACCCAGGGGAAGAGATATTCTAATGAGTCTGATGGAAAAGGAACAACAGGTTATTGCATCAGGAATCAGCAAACGTTTCGGCATTAAGGATATGCTCACCGATAAATCCCGCGATAATACATTCCTGGTATCTTTTCTCTATTATTTCGGAGTGTTGACCATTGCTGGTGACACTGAAGATCTGAAGGTTATCTTAAAAGTTCCAAATCTGGTTATGCTGGGTCTTTATGTGGAACGGATTCAGAAGATGCTTCTGCCAGAGCCTGGTGACAGGGATGATGGCAGAGATGTTGCAGAACTGGTGTATCAGAAAGGGGATATGGCTCCGTTGTGCAGATTTATGGAGGAGAGATATTTCAAGGTTTTTCATAACAGGGATTACAGATGGGCCAATGAATTGACTTTAAAGACCGCTTTTCTGACTCTACTTTACAATGATATTATCTATATCATGGATTCTGAAAAGGAGATTGACCGCAGATATGCTGATCTGACCATGATTATCAGGCCGGATAAGAGATACGGCAAAGTATTTGATGTTCTGATTGAGTTCAAGTTTGTAAAACTCAAGGATGCAGGACTAAGCGCTGAACAGGCAAGGAATCTGTCTGAAGATGAGCTGTGCCTGATTCCTGAGATTGTACAGCAGATGGAAGATGGCGAAAAACAGGTGAAAGAGTACGGGAAAAAGCTTGAACAAAGGTATGGAAACCTGCGGCTGCAGAAATTTGTAGTAGTGGCGCTGGGGTTTGAGAGGGTATGTTTTAGCACATTAAGCTTGAAGAGAGCATCCAGCGTTTCCAGGCGTAGGAACGAGGAAAACCTGTAAGCTCCATTTTGGCATCAAAAAAATAGGGCCAATGGCCCCGGACGGCTAAAATCCGGCATTATTTAAAAAGAGGACAGCGTGCGCATCTATTCCCTTTGTGCGAACTGTGAAAGGGAAATCAGGGTAATCGGCAAGGGGAAAGTGTCTAAAAACGAGGATGTTTATATAATTTAGGTAGTTGTACGAAATTAAAAAAAGGCCCAAAAAAAGGTGGGTGGTTACAGAAAATTTATAATTATTTGTTATTGCTGATAAAAATTGTTGTTTAGGACGGGGAATAAGGCGGTGAAGATATGAAAAAAGAGACAAAAAAGAGAGGTTGCAGAAAAGGCTATTCTAAGTATCTGTATTTATTGGCTGGAAAAAGGCTGCCCTCTGAAACTGAGACCTGATGAATAAGGGATTGAGCGCCTGCGGCGAAGGGATTAGAAGTGCAGGGATTAGGGACTTAGGGATGTAGGGATGTAGTGGAAAAAGATGTTAAATGCGTTAATAGGAAGTTTACAACGAAAAACAAGTTAATTCCTTTTAACACTCTGTCCCTCTGTCCCTCTAACACTTTGTCCCTACATCCCTTTTCTCCCTAACCCCTTCAGCGCATTGCGCTGAGGTAAACTTCTATGAACGTAGTTCTCAAAAAACAATTAAAAAATGAAATGACGGACAAAGAACTTAAGTATCTCCTTAAAAGAGATTACTTGAGAAGGCTTACCCGCTATAGGATGACCGACGATTATTACAGGGCAAAATATGAGATGGACTTCGATAACTTCGAGAAGGCAAATATTGTTCGCGACCAAAACTATAGCTTTGAGGTGGAATCGCATGCTCAGGAATGGGAAGTTGCAATTGATGGGATTAAGACGATCAAAAAGAAGCTGAAGGAGCTTTCTCGTGAAACTTAGCGGTATTATTAGCGAAGCCAATGATGTCGCAGAAAAATACAACTTGCAACTTGTGGAAATAGACAGTATCATAATCTGTTTATCCAGGTATTATGGAAATGCATAAAAAGACAAGATCAATCTTGCCCTTGCTCATCCCCTTGATGCTCCTGATGAACATGTCTTTGTTGATGATAGGAAATCTATCAGAGACTTTGTTTGTGAATCAATGGAATTCTTGGAAAACAGGGATATATTATAGACCTGATGTTCCTGGATCTGTGTGCGGAATATAATATTCCTACAAAAACCACGGCATAGTGCGTGATATCATGGAAAAAGAACATGAATTAAACTCAATGAAAGGGTTGTTGGAAGCCAACAGGTTTCTTAACAGTATTTTGGATGGTATCAAAGACACAATTATGGTTGTTGACAGAAATTACAGGATAGAAGAAGTAAATGAATCGTTTGTAGGAAAAGTCGGCAAACCAAGGCATGAAATTCTTGGCAGATCTTGTTATCGACTTCTTCACCATCTGAATAAACCCTGTGTGCACAATCATCCTTGTCCGGTGAAAGATGCATTTAAAACAGGAAAAACTGCCGAGGTGCTTCATATAAATTTTGAAGGGCCTAACATTGCATATTCCAGGATCATAGCCTATCCAATATTGGATGACCGGGGCGAGGTTTCACGAGTGATTGAATTGGAAAGAGATGTCACCGAATGGAAAAAAACCGGTGACCATTTATATAATATGCAAAAGCTGGCATTCCTGGGAAAGTTGGCGGCTGATCTGTCCCATGAATTCAACAATCCTCTGGCGGTAATCCTTGGGTTTGTTGATCTTCTTTTAGAAAAAACAAAACAGGGCACCCAGGGCTACGAGATTCTCAAGACCGTAGAGAGACAGGCATTTAATTGTAAACGTATTGTTGAAAACCTTATAAGCTTTGCCGCATCTCCGGACGTGACCAAGTATTCTACCGACGTCAATGAAAATCTTGAAAGGGTAATTTCTGTGGTCGTGGATATCTTACGTGCGGAGAAGATCGTTATAGAGAAAAACCTTGCAGAAGATCTGCCAAAAGTAAAAGGAAATCCAGGGCATTTACGGCAGGTCTTTATGAACCTGATTACCAATGCTGTTGCCGCTATGCGCGGAGGAGGGCTTTTAACCATTTCTACCAGACACAATAGCCCTGCAAACAGAGTGGAGGTTCTTTTCAAGGACACAGGACATGGTATTAAAAGGGAATACAGAAACGAAATATTTGATCCTTTTTTCACCACAAGAGATGTGGGGGAGGGGGGAGGCCTGGGTCTTTCGGTCTGTTATGGTCTGGTGTCCAAAAACGATGGAGAGATAACCTTTGAGTCAGTGACTGAAGAGGAGGATAGAGAAAACAAAGGCACCACCTTTACTGTGTCTCTGCCTGTCGCTCCTTGACGTATTGGTATTTTTGTGACAAAAAATGCCGGTGAACTTAAGTGCCTAAAGTTGATGGAAATTCCTATACTATAAATTTATGACTCACGAGTAAGAATAAATTGAAAAAGAAAAAAACATATTTCTCCGAGAAATACTCTAATATAAGAAGGACTATTATCCTTGTCGGCATTCTTGTTATGGTGCTCCTCGTGGTTGCATTCTGTCTGAGCATGTTCTCTGCAGGGCAGATGAAAGAGATCATCTCTAAAGATTTTAACCGGCAGCAATTGGTATTAGCAAAGTATGCCGCCAATCGGATGGAAAACAGCCTGGATTTTATTAAAAGAGAACTTTCGCTGTTAAACCTCTCTCCATCCATTCAATATCTGGAAAAGGTATCCTGGGCCAGCCGCATGAATACTACTTTATCCGCTGTTAAGGATAACGGTGTCCTTGAAATAAGATTTATAGACCACAAAGGCAGAACTGCCTATATTGTTGATGAGCGGGGGATGTCCCATGTGATACAGGGTCGTTTTGCAGATACGGACTATTACAAATGGGCCAGTCTAAAGAAAAATAAGAACAGGATTTATGCTGGTGAGATTACACGAGAGAATGAAGAATATCCCGGCCAACTTGTTATGCGCTTGGCCGTAGCTACTTATGAGCAATCCGTTGATGAGGCTTATCCGGTGGCTACCGGGAACTTGTCCGGAGTACTTTCTTTTACAATAGATGTTACACGGTTGGTTGAAAAGGCTGTCAAAGGTATAAAATCGGGTAAGACCGGATATGCCTGGCTTATAGACAATAAGGGTATGTTTTTATACCATCCGCACAGGGAGTTCATCGGAGAGGATGCCTTTAATGTCCGTGCCATGAGAAAATCCAAGATCTCTTTTTCCCAGATTAATATGATTCAAAAGGAAAAGATGCTCGAAGGTAAGGAGGGAACCGGGCGGTATACCTCGGGGTGGCACGGGGGCATAGAAACCGAAATGAAAAAACTGATCGCATATGCGCCTATTCATCCTCGGACGCATTCTCAATTCTTCTGGTCGGTGGCGGTGGTCGCGCCCTTAAGCGAAGTTGAAGACGCTGTCCATTCGGTTTTTATCCGCCAGTTTTATATCCAGGGCAGCATTTTTCTCGCTATTATTTTGGGGGGTGTGTATATCATAAGTTTTGAGCGACGCTGGTCCAAGACACTGGAAGCAGAAGTAATGAAGAAAACACAAGATCTAAAGAACTCGCTTGAAGAACTGAAAAAATCAGAGGAGCAATACAAGACCCTTGTAGAAAGTGCAGAGGACCTGATCTTTACTGTAGATGAAGAGGGAAATATCCTGTCCATGAATAGATGCACTGCTAATTTCTTCAGAGACTTCCCTGACGATCTGATCGGCAAAACTTTTCGCGACCTTTTTTCTGAAGAGAGCGCGGAGTTGCAGTTGCGTTTTATCAGGGAGGTGTTTAATACAGAAAGGAACGTAAACGTAAAATATCCGGTGGTAGTCGGGAACCGTGAGTATTGGTTTTCCAGCAACTTTGCGCCCCTTAAGGATGAGGAAGGCAAGGTGTTTGCTGTTCTGGGAATTTCGAGGGATATTACAAAGGGAAAAAAGCTGGAAGAAGAACAGATGTATAATACAGAAAAGCTGGCCTCTTTGGGAAATTTGTCTGCCGGTGTGGCGCATGAACTAAATAATCCCGTGGCGCTGATCCTTGGTTTTAGCGATATTCTTTTGGAAAAGGTGGTGACTGACAGCAAGAGCCATGAGATTGTCCAAACCATAGAAAGGCAGGCGCTCAATTGTAAAAAGATAATTGAAAGCATTTTGAGCTATGCCAGACACCCTGAGGCAATTGAGTACACTGCTGATGTCAACGAAAACATTGAAAAAGTGATTTCTGTGGTTGAAAATATTTTGGTTACAGAAAAGATTACTATAGAGAAGTGCCTCACAAAAGATCTGCCAAAAGTAAGGGGAGATTCAGGACGCTTGCAGCAGGTCTTCATGAATTTTGTTACCAATGCTTTTAGCGCTATGAAGGGAGGCGGGGTTTTGACTGTCTCTACTAACCTCAATAGCGCTGGAAACAAAGTAGAGATTCTTTTCAAAGACACAGGACATGGGATTAAGCGGGAATACAGAAACAAGATATTTGAAGCGTTTTTCACCACAAAAAAGGTGGGAGAGGGCACAGGCCTGGGGCTTTCAGTCAGTTATGGCATAATAAATAAATATAATGGAGACATAAGCTTTGAGACAGTGGCTGAAGAAGAGGACATGGAAAGAAAAGGCACCGCCTTTAAGGTGTCATTGCCTGTTGCTATTCCGGACAGTGAACACCAGGCTGATCATGCCTAAGGCTATATAACTAAACTCAGGTAATCTGCCTGTATAGGAGGTAAGGAAATGGCTGCACAAATTTTGGTTGTTGATGATGAACTTGATATGCTTGCGCTTCTTGCTATGATTATTGCGGAAAAGACCGGGCACAAAGTTACTACCACCAATAATCCCTTAGAGGTGCCGGAATTGATTAAAACAGGAGATTATAATCTGCTGATTTCTGATCTCAAGATGCCAGGGATGGATGGTGTGGAACTTATCGCTGAGATTAGAAAAATAGATAAACATATTCCAATACTCATCATCACGGCTTACGGTTCTGTTGAGTCGGCAGAAGAGGTTATACGTAAAGGCGCCTATGATTGCATCACCAAGCCCTTCCGTAAGGAACAGATATTGATCTCTATTGACAGAGCATTAGAGTGGCAACAGATGAAAAAGGAGCTGCGCCAACTAAAAGAAAAAACAGTGAAGCGCTAAGTTATAAAAACAAACGTCCAACATTGAACGTCGAACGTCGAATAATGATGTCGCTCCGCTCCACATTCAACATTCGATGTTGGATCTTGGATGTTCGATGTTCATTTTTTTCAGTCCCGCTTGGGCAAAAGGGTGCGTTTTGCAAAGCCATTAGGGTCTGTCATAAATGTAATAGTTATTTCATGACAGACCCTCGCCCGTACACAACATCTATTTGGCCAAAACAACCTTTTTTATCTCATCAAAGATCTCCACGAGCCTGATCATCCCCTTGAACCTGTCGCCCGACACCACCGGCATCCGGCCTATATTTTTGGACACCATGACGTTAACAGCTTCGGACAGGGTGGCATTTTCATCTATGCTGACCGAAAACAAAGACATAACCTCTTTGACCGATTTTTTCAATTGCGCCTTGCATTGTCCTGAAAACTCACCCTCGTAATAAAAAACAGGATAGTTTTTAAATGCTTCAGGAGTAAGCCAGGAATCGCCCCACCTACCCGGGGTATATTTAGGTTCCAGTGCTATCAGGGCATCTCTATAAGACAATTGTCCTATTGGTTCATTGTTTTTATCCAGAACCAGAATCGCGTGATGCCCTGTTTTAGCCATAAGTTCATAAGCATCTCTGACAGATTTATCTGAAGAGATACTATCATAATCTTCAAGCGGGATCATCAGATCCTTTACTTTTCTTTCACCGTTACTTGCCATCATAACCCTCCGTTGTAATGTTTTGCCTCAACGTAAAAAACGCAGCCAGGATATCTGGAGCGTAAGCAGTCTATTTCTCCTTGACCTGTTCAAAAACCCGTCCAGGATGGGCTTGCAGCTCACGGATCCTGCTCTCCTGAATTTTTTGTTCATGGGCCTTTTTCTTTTCATATGCCTGACTCATTTTTTCCAGCAACTCATCAAAATCTGCGGGTTTCATTATGTAATCAAAAGCGCCTAATTTCAGCCCATCAATGGCCGTTTCTACAGTTGAGTGGCCGGTGAGCATAATCACCTCCATGAGCGGCCTTATTCTTTTCATTTCCTGAAGAGTTTCCACACCGTCCATACCCGGCATTTTGACATCCAGTATTACCACATCAAAAATTAGTTTATCCAGAATCTCCAGCGCCTTTTCCCCGCTTTCAGCGCCAGTAACATTAAGTTCTCTTTTTTGAAGACGTTTTATAAATGTTTCGCGAAAATCATCCTCATCGTCAACGACCAACACCCTAAAGTCTTTCATTATTAATCCTCCTTGTTTATATTCTGTTCAGCAAACTTCAAGCCCTGCCACATGCCGATTAGAGACTTTCACATCAAAGATATCAACTATTTAGCAGGTATATAAATATCCCTATGGCAATTGTTGCAAGCCTTGCCTTGCTTTTGTTTTTTCGCAAAAACTCTATTTGTACATAACGACCCTTTTTGGGATTAGCAACACATTCAAGCGCAAGATTTAAAAGAAATATAATTAAAATGATATGCACCAGCGACTTTCCCAGATCAGAAAGCCTTTTACCATACAGCTCATAAGAACCGGCTCTCTTTTTGAAGACGTCAACATATGAATCTCTCGGTCCAAAACCATCCTCAAATGATAAAGAAGCGACCATTTGCTGAAACAGGCTTTCGTGTGAGGCTGTATTATCTATGGCATAAAGATTAAGATCAAGGTAAACCAGATGGGTTCCTCCCAGAAATACCATGTGAAATTCTTTTGCCTTGTCGCCTTCGGAAAGTCTGTAGCTGCAGATAAAGCCAAAACTCTTATTCTCCTTATCAAAAACCGGATCTTCTACGATAACATCTTCAGCTCCTTTTTCGCCAAGTTTCTTTTTCAGGAGCTCTATAAATGTTTTGGTAAGTTTGTCATCAAAAAATTCATCTATCGTAAGATAATCCGTGAAGACCTTGAAGCGCTTTTTTTTATGCTCATAGGTCTTGATACCAAGGAGAACAAGGCTCTTTGATCTTTGGCCTAAAACATCCGGAAGGTCGACAATAGGCAACCACGGGGGGTTGCCCCTACGAATAAAAATCTTATTATACTCTTTCAGGGCGTCTTTGCACAACTTGCAATGCTTTGGATCAAAAACGCCGGCACAAAGCCACCCTTGTGATATCTCTTGAAACCCGGCAGGTATGGCAATAGAGAAATGGGCAGTATCATCTGTATAAATACTTTCTCCGGCCGCCTCAAGGGCAGAGGTATCAAAACTAAACAAAAAGCATCCCAGACAGATTATCATCATCCAATATACATTAGCGCTTTTTGTTTTTTCTTTTCTTGCCATTTGTTTATTTCCTTGTCCCGCGCTTATCATTTAGCCGGTAATCTCAGGCCAGGGCAGGATCTGCCAGTATCCGAAGAAGGCCACTATCCAGAGGATCGCCATTGATATAAATACAAATGGAATACCAATGCGGACAAAGTCAATAGGGGCTAAAAGCTGCTCTCCTGTTTCCGGATGTTTTGCCATCCCGTAAGCAATAGCGTTGTTTACAGTGCCGACGATCATAGCGTGAGCATAGGAAGACCCGAATGAGCATGCAAGCCCCACCTTCCACAAATGTACCCCTCCTATTTCAGCCATGGGAAGCACCACAGGACCGAGAGAGCCGACTGCCGCGCCGTCACTCATGAAATTGGTTACAATAGTAGTAATCAGGCTTGATGCCACCACAATACCCATGCCTGTATGGAAAGCCTCTGGCAACAGGTTCACAAAGTTCTGGGCTATCCACACACCGGCTCCAGTGTACTTCAGGGCAACTCCCATGGCGCAGGCTCCTGCGTAGAGCCCTACAACATCAAAGCGTACTCTTTGCTGGACATCTTCCCATGTCATCAACTTTGTTACAAGGATAAAAAATACAATTAAAATAGTGGCGCCGCCAAGGCCGATCACCGCGCTGGCAGCCATCCAGAGGATAATCTGGGCAGCAAACAGAATGGCCATGGTAAGCTCTTTTCCCCGCAAAGGGCCTATGCCCTCAACGCCTTTTTTCATCACAACGCCCACATCCATCGTGAGCGCAGGGCCGGTCTTGCGGGCCACGGAGAAATATATCCACATACCACAGGCCAGAGCAAGAAACGGGACCACAGGCAGGCCGTACATCATCCAACGGCCAAAGCTCATGGGCAGGCCATAATCGCTAAAATAACCAACCATAATAGCTGCACGGCCGCCAACGGCAGGTGATCCTGAGCCGCCAACGTTTGCGGCAAAACATATACCCAAAAACAAGGTGCAGGCCAAAGCGTGAAGCTGTTTCTTGTTGCAGCCTGCTTTTTCCCCTTCAAGATACACAAGGCCCAAGATCGGACACAAAAGCGCAACAAGGGCATGTTCTGAAAGAAAGCCGGAAATTACGGCCAGGACCGGAAAAAAGATAAAACAAAAACCCTTTAATCCCTTGATTTTGCCCAGAAGGATATTGCCGATTCTCCTGTCAAGCCCTGTTACGCCAACTGCAGCGGCCAGGATAAGCACGCCCAGGATAAAAAATACCGCATCCTTCATGTAGGCTTTTGATATCTCATTGATAGGCAAAATCATATAAACATACAGAATAACCCCGACCAGGATGTTGGTTGCCCCGAGAGAGATCGCTTCCGTGCCCCAGAGAAGAGCAATGCTGAAAAGCATGGCCACGCACAGCATCATCTTATGGGCCACTTCTTCCGGGGTATAATTTTGGTGCGTAAGCTTGTTGTACGAAGCCACGAAGTTGTTGGTGCCCGGCTTATACTTGGCACCCTTGACATTCTCCTGCTGCACCAGATCTATCATGCTCTGGGGCGTGGGAACTAT
>JAYEFW010000152.1:0-3600 GCA_034658795.1 Thermodesulfobacteriota bacterium | reverse complement strand
TGATGGCAGTGCTTCACCTTATGCTGCAAGTATGCTGGGGAACCTGAGGCACTGGCTTGATCATGATCCTGAGCTTAAGGAAATAATTGAGAGATTACCTGGTATCCGCAGAGATCTGATTTGTAATGTTTAACATAAATATAGCTAAATCCCCATATATAGACTGTCACATATTAAATTTCACTGCGTTATCGGTCGTCGGCGTATTACACAATACAGCCTTCTCCCTCTAGCCTTGTGCAATTTAATATGTGACAGTCTATAGCTATATTTTGGAGTAAAATATTTATGAAAGAACGAACAAAATTACTGCTTATTATACTGGTTTTTCTTGCATGTTACTATGTGCCATGGAGCCATGCAAATATAAGGCAGGCAGGACTTGAAGCTTTTATGATGCTTCAGGAGTATGCCAGAGATCATGTTCTGACCTGTCTTATCCCGGCTTTTTTTATTGCAGGGGCCATTGCTGTTTTTGTATCACAGGCCTCAGTGCTGAAGTACTTTGGCGCATCAGCAAAAAAAATTCTTTCCTACTCTGTAGCCTCAATATCAGGATCTGTTCTTGCTGTATGCTCCTGTACTGTTTTGCCTCTTTTTGCAGGAATTTATACAAGAGGCGCCGGTATCGGTCCTGCCACCGCTTTTCTATATTCAGGCCCGGCAATAAATGTTCTGGCGATTGTTTTGACCGCAAGAATACTGGGCTGGCAGATGGGTTTGGCGCGTGCTGTTGGAGCAATATTTTTTGCCATCATTACAGGACTTCTAATGGCTTTTTTCTTCAGAAAAGATGATGCTGCACGCGAAACAGGCCAGATATATGTTCCGGAAGACGAAGATAAAGGACGCACCCTGGGACAGGATGCTTTTTACATGCTGACAATGGTTTTAATTCTTGTTTTTGCAGCTTTTGCAAGACCGACTCCGGGTTCTGCCGGGCTTTGGCAAATTATCTTTGCAACAAAATGGTATATAACGGCTTTTCTCCTGATAGTATTATTTATTATGTTAAAAAGCTGGTTTACAAAGGATGAAAGAATAAACTGGGTGCAATCTACCTGGGGATTTATGAAACAGATTTTTCCTCTTCTTGGAGCAGGTGTGCTTGTTGCCGGTTTTATGCTGGGCAGGCCGGGACATTCCGCACTTATTCCTGAGCATTATATTCAAATTCTGGTAGGAGGAAATTCTTTGTGGGCTAATTTGTTTGCTTCTGTTTCAGGTGCTTTTATGTATTTTGCCACTTTAACCGAAGTCCCCATTCTCCAAGGTCTTATTGGCGGCGGTATGGGGAAAGGGCCTGCTCTTTCGCTTCTTCTGGCAGGACCGGCGCTTTCACTTCCCAATATGCTTGTTATTGGTGGGGTTATGGGAGTGAAGAAAACTCTTACTTTTTGTTTGATAATTGTAGTTTTGTCCACAATTGCCGGTATGTGCTACGGCTGGATTGCAGGGTAAGGAGAAAAAATGGAGATAAAAATACTGGGGCCAGGTTGCCCAAAGTGCAAACAGACTGAAGATTTTGTCAGGAAAATAGTAATTGAAACCGGTGCTGACGCAAATATGGAGAAGGTGAGCGATCTAATGGAGATCGCAGGCTACGGTGTTTTTGGAACTCCGGCCGTGGTTGTTGATGGAGAGGTCAAGAGCGTTGGCAAGATTCCAACTATGGAAGAGATAAAGACATGGATTGGGAAGTAAATCATGAAATCTGACAACTATTAAGCATGAGAGAGATTTTCATGGATGACAACCAATTTCGCAAGCTGCTTGAAAGGCAGAACCTTTCCTGGGCAGGTTACCGCAAGGTCAGGAAAGGCGTGAAAAAAAGGATAAGGCGGCATATGAGAGAACTCAGATGCCGGTGTCTGCTCTTGACCCCATTCCTTTCAGACGGCGCTTGTTAAGTGTTTTTGAATTTGATATTTAGCCATTGGGTTTTGGTTACTTGAGGGCTACCACGAATCGTCTATCCGATGACATTCGACAAAAACGAACTGGAGAAGCTGAGAATGTATGGTAAGGGACTGATCGCTGCATCGGTAGCTATTCTTTATCTATTTATATAGACTTTTAGATAAATAATTTCACTGTGTTATTAGTCGTCGACGTATAACTAATACGCCTTCCTCCTTCTGGCCTTGTGAAATTAATTATCTGAAAGTCTATAGCTTTAGTGAATTATCTGCTATTGCTTGCTGCTGGCGGCTAACGGAGAAATCGGTGGAAATCGGTGTCAAATGATGAGGAAAGTTGTCACTATAATCAGTTTTATAATGTTGCTTCTAAGTGAAGGTTTTGGTGAAACTGCTCCCCCAGAATATGTTGTTCTTTTGCACGGCCTGGCTCGATCAAAAAGCTCAATGGCGAAACTTGAAAGCCATTTATCTGCCAAAGGATATAGCGTATTAAATATAGCTTATCCCTCACGTTCGAAAACAATTGAAGAACTCGCTGGGGAGGTAATTCCGAAAGCAATTGAACGATGCCGAAATAATGGTGCCAAAAAGATTCACTTTGTAACTCATTCAATAGGGGGTATTGTAGTACGATATTACCTAAAGCACTACGCGCTTTCTGAGCTGGGACGCGTTGTGATGCTAAGCCCACCGAACAGGGGAAGTGAGGTAGTTGATAAACTAGGACAAACTTTCATCTTCAAATGGATAAACGGTCCAGCCGGCCAACAACTTGGCACAGACAACGATAATCTGCCGAAAAAATTAGGGGCTGTAGATTTTGATTTAGGTATCATTACCGGGGACAGATCGATCAATCCGTTTTTATCTCTGATCATACCTGGAACTGATGATGGTAAGGTTTCGGTGAATAATGCAAAAGTAGAAGGAATGAGGGATTATATTGTTATTCACGCAACACATCCTTTCATCATGAAGAATCGTCAGGCAATTAAACAAGCGATACACTTTTTAAAATTCGGAAAGTTTCAGAAAAGCGTTTCCATCGAACCAAGCGGCTGAAGTACGACGCGCGAAAGCCTTGACCGCTTTCGCACATGATACAGGGCACCTTTAAACTCAATTCTCCATGGTCTTGACATTTTTCTTCAATAGCATCTGTGTAAACAGGTGCCAAATTAATGCGCTAATCAAGATGGACACCAAAGCCATACAAGACCTTCCAGTGCACGCTTACGCCAATTGGCAATTTGCGTCCTGTGAACCTCATATTTCGAAGACATCTCTGCTATTGTCAGCTCTTCCTTGAGCGCTGCCAAGGCAACCTTTGCCATAAAATCTGGACTGAAATTTTTTCGCATTTCCGGACCTCCTTTTTTACCACGATAACATAAGAAATGCATCTTAACTACTGGTCCGAAAAACCCAGTCCATTATAATGGGGATTGTGGAGAGAAAGAATGTGATCATCCAATTATGCTGTACATGCCAATGCCACAGATTACATATAAATATCGCAACTGTTTGTGAATAAGGCTGAATGTTTGATAGATAGCAGATATCTTTAATAACGCTAAAATCAGATGCGAGTTTACGAGTCCGCTGGATTTTTTTTGTTAGGCAATTTAATTTGAATCTTATTATCTTAAATGTTGGATTGTGAAACTTGGCGCCATTT
>JAYEFW010000151.1:0-3609 GCA_034658795.1 Thermodesulfobacteriota bacterium | reverse complement strand
ATCTTGACTTGCCAATTATCACCAATGATCCCATAATCCGGGATTCCAGGTTTGTTGAAGTTCTGGAATGATTTTAAAGATTATCGTTTCCCGCCCGGCCGCCCAAAAAAAGCGGTTAAAGAAGAATAAATCTTTAAACGCCTTTTGCAAAAACATCACAAATATGTCCAATTAGTCAAGCCCGTCCCCCTATACCCCTCGAAAGATGGTGCTGGGAATCCTGTTGGTTATTTAAATACCACCATTCAAGCATTGACAATATATGATAAGATATGATAATTATTCGTCATGAAAATCTTCCAAATGCCGCGGTTCAAGAAGCATGTTAAAAAGCTTCCACGCCACTTCCAGCAGGTTATTTTAGATGCAGTGGAAGATATCCTGGCAAATCCTGACGCCGGTGAACTTAAAAAAGGCGACCTGGCTGGTTTTAGTGTTCATAAGTTTACGATGGGCCGCCAATTAACACTGATGGCTTATAAGGTTGAAAACGATTTCCTTGTATTGTATCAGTTTGGTCCACATGAAAACTTTTATAAAAACCTGAAAAAATATTTAAAAGGAATACGAGGCTAAAAATGCTAACAGCAGAAAAAGTCATAAAGGAAATATACCTTCTTCCATTAAACGAAAGGCAAAAAGTTGCGCGCCATATTATAGAGTTTGGAATAAGAGTCCCTCATCCGGATGTCCCTGAGATTTTAGACATGAAAACATGGCAGGATGAAATTGCAAGAAAGCCATTTAATCTAAAACAGGCATCGGAGTATCTCGGAGTGTCATCTGTTATCCTCAGAAGATGGGTCAAAGCAGGGCGAATATCGGCCTCTAAAATAGGCAGAGCATATACATTTGATGTGATGGATCTTAAAAATCTTAAAAAAGCCCACCTTACAAAAAAAAGGAAATCCTTATCAAAGCTTGAATTGTGAATTAAAAAGTCTTTTCAACCACCCATTCCCCCACATTTCTGTCTATGAACTCAACGCCGAAAAGATAAATCTTTTTCCCTTTGCCCCAATATTTTTCAAAATATTTATTTCTTTCTGCCAAGGAAAATGCCGCATTACATAAATCCCATATCTTCTTCCTTATATCTCTGCACCGATGCCAAACCTCCTTTCAGCTTCTACGATTTGAACTCTTCTCACTCTGCGCCTTCGGAATTGCCGATCTTACCGCATCTTCTGTGTTGAAGTGCTTTCGCAATAGTACACTATGGCTTCATGCGCTTCGCCTTGAATCTGCGATAACCTCAACAATCGCTCAATTTAGGTTCTAATGAAGAGAATATTATTCCTGCCTCAATCCCTGATTTGGAAGACGTCCTAAAAGAAGTGATATAGAATCATCCATCCATCCCAATCGTTCCCACTCAGAATTACCTAGTTCCATCGCTGTTCACCCGTCCTGCACCTTCGCGATAAATAAGTTATTTACTTACTTATGGGATGTCCCGCACTTACTAAAGCTTTTCAAGCATCCAGTTACCTATATTTCTATCCGTAAATTCAACTCCAAAGAGATAAATCTCCTTGCCGGCGCCTTGATACTTCTCAAAATATTTCTTGTTTTTGATCTGATTTAATGCCTGGTCTTTGTCTCCGTTGAATTTGAATTCAAATATATGCACATCTTTATCAATGATAACAGCGTCTATCCTGCCCTTGTTTGTTCTTACTTCCGCTTCTACCTTCAACCCTATAAGTGAAAATATTAGATAAAAAATTGTCTGGTAATATTTTTCTCTGTTTATGTGAAGGTCATAAGGAATATCGGCAAAAAAGACCCGCAGGGTATCAAAAAATATCTCAAAATCGTCATTTCTAAGCGCACGAATCAAATCAATCAAATAGCCGTCAACGTGTATGCCGCTGTAGCTGTTCAGAAGAGAATACTGAAAGCTGTTTTCAACCTCAAAATTAGGATACCCAAGAATGTAGGTCATTAAATCTTTGTCATACTCTTTAATGGTAAGATAACCGGTCTGAAACAGAAGCGGAAGCACAGCGAGATTTTCAAGTTCATAGGCGCCGAAAGATTCCTCCCTCACCTCCATTTCTTTCAACCTCTTTATGTCAAAGTTTTTCTCCTTCATCAGTTTTATCAGAAAGCTCGGCGTTGCACTTTCAAACCAGTAGTTTCCAAAACTGAGCTTCTTGAACAAAAGAAGGAGTGAAAAGGGATTAAAGACCTTTTTACATCTCCTGCTAAAACAAAAACCATCATACCAGTATGTTATTTTTTCAATCAGCCCGGATTTGCTGCTTCCTTCTGATTCTGCAAACTGATCTATATATTCTTTAAAACCACCCTCCATCTCCTCTTGTGTTATCCCAAGAAGCGATGAATACCTCGCGTCCATGGAAATATCTTCCAGATTGTTAAGCCCGCTAAAAACACCTGCCCTGGAAAATTTGCTCACCCCTGTTAAAAGCACAAACCTGATATGTTCATCGCATGCCTTTATTATGGTATAAAACCCCTTTAATATTTCCCGAAGCTCAACAGCCAGTTCCTTATTCTCAATATTGTCAATGATCGGCTTGTCATATTCATCAATAAGGATAACAACTTTATTAATCTGGCTTAATTGAGTTAAAAGTTCATCAAAGGCTTCATAATATTTATCCCGCGTAAGCGAAATTCCGTATTTGTCGGCTATGTTCTCTAATTGATACAGGATAAAGCCCTTCAGGTCATCCTTGTTTTCCGCCTTTTCCTTGCTGAAATCTATCCTTACAACAGGGTGTTTTTCCCACGCATAATCTGCCTTGTATATCCACAGATCCTTAAACAGCTCTTTCTCACCTTCAAATATCTCATTCAACGTGGAGATCAAAAGACTCTTCCCGAACCTTCTCGGCCTGGAGAAAAAATATACGCCTTTTGGATTATATACTAAATCAAATATTTTCTCTGTCTTGTCCACATACAGATAATCGTTTTGAACAATATCACGAAACGTCTGTATCCCTACAGGAAGTCTTTTCATAAGTTCATTTCCTTTCAACGTTCTCTAACCTTGAACCGTGAACCTTGTAAGCAATCTTCTCATCAAAATTGATATTTTGCGACACTCAATTCCACGCATTCCCGCACTATCAGCTAAGTCATTCCCTATCATTCATCCATCATCTGGTCAAATATTATTGTAACTACTCAGGTAGATAGGCTGAGGGCTGAAGGCTGTTAGGAAAAAGCGCATTTTGAAGCCATGTTTGGTGCAAGAATCAGATGTTTCCGCTAAAGTACGGCAATCGTGCTCCTCTGGACCCCTTCAGCCTTCAGCCTAAACAGCTTCAGCCTGAACTACGGGAGTAGTCACCCATCCATCCCAATCGTTCCCGCTCAGAATTACGCAATTCCATAGCTGTTCACCTGTCCTGCACCTTCGCGCTGAATAAGTTATTTACTTATTTATGGACGTCCCGCACTTACCGCACACTTTTATTGGGGTTCAATACGTGGAGACTTTTACGATATGGCAAATATAAGAGCCAGTACAATTGATACAGAATCCCCATAAACTTATTCGGACAATTCTTCAGATGAACTTTTTTCTCTTCAGAGAATCGTTGTCGCAGACTTGACCAATCGTGTCGCGAA
>JAYEFW010000150.1:0-3613 GCA_034658795.1 Thermodesulfobacteriota bacterium | reverse complement strand
ATATTTTTGACCTTTTTCCGATTCTTAGTCAAAGGAGAAATCAGTTTGGGGGAACTTTAAGCGGAGGCGAACGGCAAATGCTTGCCATTTCAAGGGCAATGATGGCAAGGCCGGCGCTTTTGCTGCTGGATGAACCGTCTTTGGGACTAGCCCCTCTTATAGTAAGGCAACTGTTTGAGATCATAAAGAAGATAAATATCGAAAACCAGACAACTGTTTTTCTTGTAGAACAGAATGCAAATCTTGCGCTGAAAGCAGCTCACAGGGGCTATGTTATGGAGAACGGACGTATAACTTTTTCAGATTCCGCAGAAAATCTTCTTTCAAATGAAAATGTAAGAAAAGCATATCTGGGGTTGTAGTTTTTTTGGGAATAGTGACACTGTCACAACAATTGAGCTGGAGCCATTTTGTCGCGATTCTACCGCTCAAAGATGATCTTCAACGCGATTTTTATGCTGAGATGTGCCGAATACATGACTGAACTACCGAAACGTGAACTGCTGGAGTAGAAACTTCACAAAACAGTTGAATCGGCGCGGAAACGGCTGAAGGCAAAACCTGCGTAGTGCAAACCTCGACATTATAAATTTCCGCTGAATAAGTTCAACCTGCGGCCGGAACAGGATGGCGAAACAAAAACAGATGTTTTGGACAGATTTTTGGGGAAAGCGTTTGCTGTTGAATGATACTAAAAAAACACAGGACGATACTCCACCGATTGGCATCATCCTGTGCGCTGAAAAAGGTTGTAAGGAATAGAAAAGAGACAAAGGGATAAAGGCGTAATGGATCAATTAGAGATAATAAAACTAATAAAAAGGGGCGAATCCAAAACAGTCGAATTTAAAGAAACATTTGATAATAAAACAATCGAAACGGCTGTTGCCTTTGCTAATACAAGAGGAGGGCATATTTTTATTGGGGTTTCCGATAAAGGCGCTAAAAAGGGTGTTCAGATCGGAAAGGAGACTTTAATTGGCTGGACTAATAAGATTTCTCAAGGTACTCAGCCTCGGATCATACCGGAGGTTGAGTCATTGGAAATCGAGAGCAAAATAATTGCTGTCATCCAAATCAAAGAATTCCCCATTAAGCCTGTATCAACGAAAGGGAGGTGTTACCGGAGGGTGGGGAACAGCAATCGTTTAATGACCTCTCAGGATATCGCTGAAATGCATTTACATTCCACCGGTACGAGCTGGGATAAAACGCCGGCTCCAGATGCCACAATGTCTGACATAGACCCTGAAAAAATCAAAAGATACATTAGACGGTCAAGGGATGCGGGGAGAAGAGATGTTGGAGACCATGATGAACCTTTTGAAGTTCTTAAAAAGCTGGAACTCGTCAAGGAAGGCAAACTGACATGGGCGGTGCTTTTTCTCTTCCGGAAAGACACAAAAGACCTTCGGTCCCAGGGCTTGGTCCATTGCGGCAGGTTCAAAGAAGAAACCATTGTCATTGATAATCGAATGATTGAAGGTACGATTGTTGAGCAGATAGACGAGGCAATGGATTTCATACGTAAGAATATCAGTGTAAAGTTTGTTATGACAGGGAAACCTCAAAGAGATGAGGTGTGGGATTATCCTCTTGAAGCCATACGCGAATCTATCATCAATGCCGTGTGTCATCGAGACTATACAATGCCGTCAAATACAGAGGTAAGAATATATGATGATCGGCTAACCATCTGGAGCCCAGGTAGTCTGCCTCTGGGTATTACCATGGAAGATCTTTTAAAACCTCATGGGTCTGTTCTCAGAAACAAGGGAATTGGCGCCGTTTTATATGACATGGGGTTGATAGAGCAATGGGGCAGCGGCATCGGCAAAATGCAGAATCTTTGCTCTTTGGCAGATATTCCAGAGCCTCATTTCGAAGAATATCAGAGCGGCTTTCTTGTGGAATTCAGGAAAGATATTTACACGGAGGAATATTTACGCAAACTTGGGTTGAATGAAAGGCAAATTAAAGCTGTTGATCATATCAAAGAAAATAAGATTATAAACTTATCTTCTTATAAAGCTTTAATTAAAAACGTTTCTGAAAAAACCTTATATAGAGATCTCCAAGATTTAGTAGATAAAAATATTCTGAAAGAGATTGGTGAAAAGAAAGGCAGAAAATATGAATTGGCATAACGGACATTTATCAGACATAACGGACATGTTCCAGACATTTATCGGACATAACCATTGGCATTTAATAGGTGATTTTGGCGATTATGATGGAAAGTAAAAATCCGCTTTCAGTGGCAGATATTTCGGAACCTCATTTTAATGAATATCAGGAATTGACTAATATATCGAGACAAACAGCAATAATCGATCTATCAAAAATGGTCAAAAAAAGTATGTTCAAAAGGATAGGCAAGGCAGCCAAGGGAATTGCCTATTGATTGCCTTAATTGACTAATAATTGACTAATGACGAACAGTGCATCATATAATACACAGTGAGATAAAGGTGTTATAAAATCCTTCGGAGCAAGATTCAGCAAGATTGTCAAAATATGAAAAAGCAAACAGGAAAACAGGCTACAAAAACAGACAACAAGCCCCTTTCCGGCGATCTTATCAATGATATCCGTTCGCTCATTGAAACTGCCAGGCATAATGTTGCCGTTACGGTTAACGCCGGCTTGACCATTCTTTACTGGCAGATCGGCAATCGGATTCGGCAGGATATTTTGAAACAAAAACGGGGAGAGTATGGAAAAGAGATCGTTGCTACACTGTCGCAAGAATTAGCCGATGATTATGGCAATAATTTTAATGAAAAAAATCTTCGCAGGATGATTCAATTTGCCGAAGTTTTTTCAGATAAAAAGATTGTCGTATCACTGATACGACAATTGAGTTGGACCCATTTTATTGCCCTTATCCCTCTTAAAAATGATCTCCAGCGTGACTTCTACGCCGAAATGTGCAGGGTGGAACGGTGGAGTGTTCGGACATTGCGGAAAAAAATTGATGGAATGCTTTATGAGCGCACCGCCATATCCAAGAAGCCTGAAGAATTGGTAAAAAAGGAGCTGTCCGCAAACTCAAACGGCTCATTGCTATTGAATTAAAACTCGGCAAATTCAAAGCAGCTTACAAAGGCCAGATGGAACTCTATCTGCGCTGGCTGGAAAAGTATGAAAAGGAACACGGCGAAGAAACACCCCTTGGATTAATTCTTTGTGCCGGGAAAACAAGTGAGCAAATAGAGCTTTTGCAATTAGATAAAAGCGGCATCAAAGTGGCCGAATACATGACCGAACTGCCGAAACGTAAACGACTGGAGCAAAAGCTTCACAAAGCAGTTGAAACGGCGCGAAAACGGCTGGAGGCAAAACCTGCGTAGTGCAAAACGGAATACTCATGATGTCAGTGGAGATAAAGTGAATCGGAGGATAGTATAAAGGGTCGGGCTTTTACCATTTTTCTTGACGTAACCCTATTTTGTGATTATTAGATGAAAAATATCAATTATTTTAGATTTTTTCAACTGTATTCCCATGACAAACACTTACCCAACCAGATTGGTTCGCAGTCTTACCAAGGCCACAGATAATCAATTAAAATACTGGGTCAAGATAGGTTTGGTATTCCCCAATAAAAAAG
>JAYEFW010000149.1:10449-14492 GCA_034658795.1 Thermodesulfobacteriota bacterium | reverse complement strand
GGGGTTATGAGCTGGAAGTCGGGCCGTTTCTTGATTTCTTCAGCAAATTTGCGTGCTGTTTCTATCCCGTGGTCAATGAGGAGAGCATATCCCTGTGTTCCCATAATTTTGAGCGCACAGTTGAGAATAATAGAATTGGCCTCTCTTGATCCTGTTATTGATTTGATACCCAGATCCACCGAACCGGGCCGGTTAACATAATTTGCATGATATTCAATTGAGTTCATGATTGCAGGGTTTTTAAAATAGACCATTCCGCTGCTCATGGGCATATAAAACTGTTTATGGCAATCTATGGTAACGGAATCGGCGAGTTCTATGCCGTCAAGAAGATGGCTGTATTTTTCCGACATAAGGGTAGGGCCGCCCCATGCAGCATCTACATGAAAATGGATTCTGTTTTCAGAACACAGCATGCCGATTTTCTTAAGAGGATCTATGGTTCCGGTTTCTGTTGTTCCTGCAATACCAACGACAGCTAAAATCTTTATCCTGCCGCTGGTTTGTTTTATTTCTTTGATTTTTTTCTTCAGTAGGTCAAGGTTTATTCGATTATTTGTATCTACATCTATAGCAATAATATTCTGATTTCCGATTCCAAGAATTCCCCCTGCTTTTTTGAGCGAGTAATGGCCGAGTCTTGAGGTAAGAATAACGCATTTTTCTATTGCATACGCTTTATATGCTGCATCAATACCTTCTTCTTCTATACCGGAAAAACCATCTTTTGTCGGAGCAAACAAAGAGTTTCTTGCAACCCACAGGGCTGTGATATTCGCCAAAGTGCCGTCTTTTGTAAAGCTTCCAAGCGTGGTCTCACTATTCTGGACATGCTCTTTATAAAAGGATTCATTTTCTTTGTAAATAATTCTGTGAATTTTGGCAATTACCTGCTTTTCCAGAATCGATACGACTTTTGAAGTTTCAATTTTTACAAGATTTTGATTAAGTGCGGTAACTATGGTTTTAAGATGAACCATAAAGAAAGGCATGGCTGAAGTCATATGGCCGACAAAATATGGTGAAGCAACATTAACAGCATGAGGCGCTATATCTTCGATCAGCTCTGTAATAACTTCGGCAAGTTTTTTTTCAGGATTTTTATTAATTATAGTGTCTGTGAACCCCATGGAAAGTTCTTTAAGGCTGACTTCTTCAGTAATGCCGACATGTTTTTTTAGAAAATTATTAAGTCCGAATAGAATCTGCTCCATATATTTAAGTAAGATTAACTTGGTCTCTTCATTCTCCGGCCTGATAAATACTCTCATTAATGTCTGCCAGTTTGCGACAAGTTCGGTTTTTTCTGATATGTTATTTTTTATTTTCATTAGCTTTTTTATTTTTCGTAAAAGTTCACCACGGAACGACACGGAGTTTCACTGAAAATTGAAAACAATGATTAAGTGTAACTACTCAGGTTCACTGTTCCAGTCGTGAACCTAACAAGCTGAATAGTTACGAGAATTCAGTGTATTCCCGTGAAAATCCGTGGTGAACGATTACTATTTTTCCAGTTTGTTGGGTCAATTTTATAAGAAGTTCACTCCTAACATGATGGATATTTAATTCCAAGAAAATCTTTTTGCTAATAAATTCTTGTTTGACAGCAAACAAAGGCTTTTGTTAGAAAGATGAGTAAAAAGTGCCTAAAGTTAAGGTAGTTTGCCATTTTATATAAAGATTTCTTGAGTAATTAATGCATAGGAAAGTGAAACAGTTTCTATTCTTATGTTATCAATTAGCACGCCGAAGGCGTACCATAACTTTAGGCACTTTAGCTCACTTTAGGCACTTATGCCCGCACCAAAGGTGCAAGGAGGATTTATGGTTAGAGCAGGTATAGTCGGTGCAACAGGTTATGCGGGAGCGGAGCTTGTCAGGATACTTTCCGGGCATCCGGATGTAGAACTTACTGTTCTGACATCGCGTCAGTACGCTGGAGAGAAGTTTGACAAAATCTACCCGTCAATGAGTGGAATCGTTAATTTAAGCTGTGAAAAACTTTCAATAGACAGCTTTTGTGAAAGAACTGAAGTTGTATTTATTGCTCTTCCGCACAAGGTAGCTATGGAGATAGTTCCAGAGTTTATCAGGCGTGATAAGAAGGTTATAGACCTGTCTGCTGATTTCAGATTCAAAGACGTATTATTGTATGAAACTTTTTATCAGAAGCATACTGCCGCTGATTTACTTGATAAAGCAGTTTACGGCCTTTGTGAAATATATTTTGACAAGATAAAAAGCGCAACTCTCATAGGCAACCCGGGATGTTATCCGACAAGCGTTATCCTGCCCCTTGTTCCATTAATAAAGAGCAATTTTTTAGATATTAATTCAATTATTGCGGATTCTAAGTCCGGTGTCAGCGGTGCCGGCCGATCACTTTCTTTGACCGCACATTTTTGCGAAGCAAACGAATCATTTAAGGCTTACAAAGTTGCTGCGCACAGGCATAGCCCCGAGATGGAAGAAGTGCTAAGCATTGAGGCAGAAAGACCTGTAAGCATAACATTTGTACCTCATCTTGTTCCAATGACGCGCGGAATGCTGACGACAATATATGCAAATCTTGTTAAAGAAGTCAGCTCTGAAGAAATACAAAATTGCATTGACTCTTTCTATTCAGAACATTTTTTTGTTCGAATATGCAAACAAGGCCGGATGCCTGATACATTGCATGTAAAGGGAACAAATTTTTGCGACATAGGTTTTAAATTAGATGAGCGTAATAACCGCATAATATTGATTTCAGCTATTGACAATCTGGTAAAAGGTGCTTCCGGCCAGGCTGTTCAGAATATGAATATAATGCTTGGGTTAGATGAAATTTCCGGATTGGCAAATGTCCCTTTTGCCCTTTAATTCAATATATTACTATAACCTAAATTGTCATATTGACAGTGCAAACAATTTTTTATATAAAGAGGACATTTTTAAACTGCCTGTTGGGTTTTTTTATTATGAAGAAGAAAATAACATTTTTTATTTTAGGTAATACCGGCTCTATAATAAAGAAAACAACTATTTCCAGGGGTGTTATAACCTGTTTAACTATATTCATTGCAGTATGTCTTATATTGTTTAGTATTGTCATTTACGATTACTTAAAGCAAAAAGAGGAGATAGTCAGTCAGCAAGGGGAGATAGTCAATCAGCGTAAACAGCTTAAAGCGTTTGCTGCAGATATAAATTCTTTAAAATCAAAACTTGTTGATCTAAAAGATTTTGAAAAAAAGATACGTAATGTTGCCGATATTGAAGAAAATGCTGAACAGGAAAACCCTTTTGGTGTAGGGGGATCAATCCCTGAAGATTTTGAAATTCCAGTAACAGAAGAGTATAACAGCCTGATTCGGGAAATGCATGAACAGACACAGCAGTTTAATCTTGCGGCAATAAATCAAAAAAAAAGTTTTGAATCTCTTTTTAATAATCTTGAAGAACAACGGAATCTTCTTGCAGCAACGCCTGCTATTTGCCCAACTGATGGGTGGATCTCATCGACATTTGGATATCGAAAATCACCGTTTACCGGTCGCAGGGAATTCCATAAAGGGCTGGATATTGCTACACGAGAGGGAACGCCTATACTTGCGGCAGCAGATGGAATTATAACATTTGCAGGTACTAAAGGTTTGATGGGCAAGCTGATAGTAATTGATCACGGTTATGGAATGGTTACCCGTTATGCACATATTCACAAGATGCTGAAAAAACGTGGTGATGCCGTTAAAAAAGGGGATGTCATTGCACTGGTTGGTAATACAGGACGGAGTACCGGATCACATCTTCATTACGAGGTTCATCTTGACGGAATAGCTGTTAATCCTGCAAAATATATTCTTAACTAACGCCTGAACGAAAACTCAAAACACCTGAAATTATAGTCAGTTGGATGCTATTCTCAAATCAAAGATTTTTAGCGGTTAGCCTTTAGCTTAAAAAATCAAACAGATAACACATTTAGCTAAAAGCTTTTTTACAAATAAGCTGAAACTATTGCCAGTATTGGAAAAAATACTTTTCGGACAGACACTAAC
>JAYEFW010000149.1:7783-10349 GCA_034658795.1 Thermodesulfobacteriota bacterium | reverse complement strand
CAGAAACCAGTTAATGGAGGAATAATTATATAAATGATTTTTAATTTTTTGACAAAAGTTTTTGGAAGTAAAAATGAACGGGAACTGAATAAGATTAAACCAGTCGTCGAAATGATTAATAAATTGGAGCCCGATCTGAAGGCCATGAGTGATGAGCAGTTGAGGTCTCGTACTTTTATTTTCAAAGAGCGTATTGAAAAAGGAGAACCCCTTGATAATATTCTTCCGGAAGCTTTTGCAACTATAAGAGAAGCCTCTGTTCGCACACTCAATATGCGACATTTTGACGTTCAGTTGATAGGAGGCATTGTTCTTCACCAGGGGAAGATTGCTGAGATGAAAACAGGTGAGGGTAAAACTCTTGCCTCCACTCTACCCGCATATCTAAATACTCTTTCCGGCAAAGGGACTCATATTATTACGGTGAATGATTACCTTGCCAGGCGCGACAAAGAATGGATGGGTCAGATATATAATTTCCTGGGACTGACAGTAGGAAGTATATTAAGCGGCATGGACGACGCGGAACGAAAAGAGGCATACGGTGCAGATATAACTTACGGAACAAACAATGAGTTTGGTTTTGATTACCTGCGCGATAACATGAAATTTGATATGAATTCTCTGGCCCAGAGAGACCTGAACTTTGCTATTGTTGATGAGGTTGACAGCATACTGATTGACGAGGCAAGAACACCTCTGATTATATCCGGACCTGCTGAGAAATCTACGGGTCTGTATTACAAAATCAATGAAATAATTCCGCGCCTTAAACGCGACATGGATTTTACTATAGATGAAAAGGCGCGGACCGTAGTCATGACGGAAGAAGGTGTTGCAAAGGCTGAAAATATCTTAAAGATCGATAATCTGTATGATCCAAAGCATATAGAAGTTTTACATCATATAAATCAGGGCCTTAAAGCCCACACGCTGTTTAAGCTTGATGTTGATTACATAGTCAAGAATGGTGAGGTCATTATAGTAGATGAGTTTACCGGCCGTTTAATGCCAGGTCGTCGTTATAGTGAAGGTCTGCACCAGGCACTTGAAGCCAAAGAAAACGTAAAGATAGAAAATGAAAACCAGACGCTTGCTACTGTTACCTTCCAGAATTATTTCAGAATGTATAATAAACTTTCAGGTATGACAGGTACCGCCGACACAGAGGCATCTGAGTTTAAAAAAATATATAATCTGGATGTTATAATTATTCCCACCAATATGCAGATGATTAGAACTAATTATCCTGATATGATTTACAAGACAAAAAAGGAAAAATATGAAGCTGCTTTGGTTGAAATAGAAGAACTTCATAAAAAAGGGCAGCCTGTTTTAGTCGGTACTGTTTCAATAGATGTGTCTGAAGGTTTAAGTAAAAAATTAAAAAAAAGAGGCATTAAGCATAGTGTTTTGAATGCGAAAAACCATGAAAAGGAAGCAGAAATTATAGCAATGGCTGGACAGAAAGGCGCTGTTACAATTTCTACAAACATGGCAGGACGTGGAACAGACATAGTTTTAGGAGATGGGGTAACTGAGTTGGGAGGGCTTCATATTCTGGGAACCGAAAGACATGAAAGCAGACGTATTGACAACCAGTTGAGAGGACGTTCCGGGAGGCAGGGCGACCCTGGATCATCGCGTTTTTATCTTGCTTTAGAAGACGATCTTCTCCGGATATTTGGCGGAGAACGTATAACCGGTATTATGGAAAAGCTTGGCCTGGAAGAAGGAGAGCCAATAGAGCATAGCCTTATAAGCAAAGCAATAGAGAATGCTCAGGCAAAAGTTGAGGGCCATAATTTTGATATCAGAAAGCAGCTCCTTGAATATGATGATGTTATGAACCAGCAGAGGGAGGTTATATACAGACAGCGACGTGAAGCTTTGAAGAAGGGTAGTGATCTGAAAAGTTCTTTTATGGATATGATCTATGAAAAGGCTGAGGAAATAGCTCATGAATTTGCAGATGAGGGTGTGCTTCCCGAAGATTGGAACTTGAAAGGACTCAGCAAAGCTGTATTCAAACAATTTAACTTCCGGCTTAACAGCTTTGATAGTGATACCTTGGATGGTTTGACAACAGAGAGATTAGCCCGGTTGATTTATGATTCAGCGCTCAAAGTTTATGATGAAAAAGAAGCCGTTATTGGGGCTGAAGATTTCAGGCATTTGGAACGAATTATCATGCTGCAGACAGTAGATAGCCTGTGGAAAGATCATCTCTTCAGTATGGATCATCTTAAAGAGGGCATCGGCCTCAGGGGTTATGCTCAGCAGAATCCTTTGATTGTTTACAAAAAAGAAGGGTTTGATATGTTCCAGAGTATGATTTCCAGGATCAAAGAGGAGACCCTGGGAATTTTGTTCAGAATTCAGATATCTGAACCTGATAAGATAAATGATCTAAGACAGCCGGCAAAGCAGGATCTGGTATATTCCAGTGGAGACGATGCTCCTCAAAAGAAAAAGCCTGTTAAGCGGGCTGCTCAAAAAACCGGAAGAAACTCACCATGCCCATGTGGAAGCGGAAAGAAGTATAAGAAATGCTGCGGGAAATAGG
>JAYEFW010000149.1:0-7683 GCA_034658795.1 Thermodesulfobacteriota bacterium | reverse complement strand
TAAACCTGATTATAAAGAAATTGCAGATTCTGAAACAGAGGAGGAAGTTAAAGAACCTTCAATGTATAAGGTGCTGCTTCATAATGATGACTATACAAGCATGGAGTTTGTTGTAGAAATTCTTTTGTCTGTTTTTAATAAAGCCATAGAAGATGCTACAATAACTATGTTAAAGGTTCACAAAGAAGGAATTGGACTTTGCGGGGTTTATACATATGAAGTTGCTGAAACAAAAGTGGATACAGTTCACCTTTTAGCCCGGGAAAGAGAATTTCCTCTTAAATGTACTATGGAGCAGGATTAAATCATGATTAGTAAAGAATTAAGCACCACTCTTGGTCTTGCTGTCAGAGTGGCCAAGAAAAGGCGACATGAGTATGTCTGTATAGAACACCTGCTTTATGCTATTTTATATAATAACGCAGGCAAAGAAATCATTGAGAGTTGCGGCGGAAGTGTTGAGAATCTCAATAATACTCTTGAGGAGTTTTTGAGTAAAAATCTTGAAAGCATTCCAGAAGGAAATGAGTATGTGCTGCAACAAACTATAGGTTTTCAAAGAGTTATTCAGAGGGCAGTTAATCATGCACGATCTGCCGAAAAAAAAGAAGTCTTAGTATCCGATATGCTTGCATCCATGTTTCAGGAAAAAGATTCTTATGCAGCATATTTTTTAAATAGAGAAGGAATTACGCGTTTTGACATTCTAAACTATATATCTCATAATGATAATAGTTTTTCTTTTCAGGATAGAGTTGGAGGATTTGCAAAAACCGAAAGGAAGGATAAAAAGAAAGCTGCCGGCCCGCTTGAGGCTTTTACTATTGATCTTGTGAAAAGAGCTTCAGAAGGGAAAATAGACCCTCTTATAGGACGTAAATTAGAACTTGAACGCAGCGTTCAGGTGCTTTGCAGAAGACGTAAAAATAATCCTGTTTATGTCGGTGATCCAGGTGTCGGGAAAACAGCTATGGCTGAGGGGCTGGCAAATAAGATATATGAAGGTGATGTTCCGGATGTGCTTAAAGATATCAGTATATATTCTCTTGACCTCGGGGCTATTCTGGCTGGAACAAAGTTTCGCGGGGAGTTTGAGCAGCGTTTAAAAGGAGTTCTGTCTGAGCTGAAGAATAAAAAACAGGCTGTTTTGTTTATTGATGAGATTCATACCGTTGTTGGAGCAGGGGCGACCAGCGGTGGTTCCATGGATGCATCAAATATACTCAAACCGGTTCTTGCCGCAGGCGAGCTGAGGTGCATCGGATCAACTACTTATGAAGAGTATAAAAATTACTTTGAAAAAGACCGCGCGCTTTCTCGTCGTTTTGAGAAAATCGAAATTAAAGAGCCTTCTGTCTCTGAAACAGTTAAAATCTTAAAAGGACTCAGGCCTCATTATGAAGATTTTCATGGAATTAGTTATACTGATCAGTCGCTTAAAGCTGCTGCCGAGTTGTCTGCTAAATTCATAAATGATCGCTATCTTCCGGATAAGGCAATTGATGTAATTGATGAGGCCGGTGCATTGATCAAGCTTTCCGGTGCTTCTCGAAGAAAGAATATTAATCCCAAAGACATTGAAAAGATTGTTGCAAAGATCGCCAGGGTTCCGATTAGAAGTATATCGACCTCTGATAAAGCAAAATTGGAGAGTCTTGAAGAAGATCTAAAAAAAGTCATTTTTGGTCAAGATAATGCCATAAAATCTTTAGTTAGTTCTATCAAGCGTTCTCGTGCCGGTCTTGGCACGCCTGGCAAACCAGTTGGAGCCTTTCTATTTACAGGTACTACCGGAGTAGGAAAGACAGAGGTTGCAAGACAGGTAGCGGCGATTCTTGGCATTGAGTTACTGCGTTTTGACATGAGTGAATATATGGAAAAGCACGCTGTGGCTCGACTAATTGGTGCGCCTCCGGGTTATATCGGTTTTGATCAGGGTGGACTTTTAACCGACGGTATAAGAAAACATCCTTACAGCGTTTTGCTTCTTGATGAAATAGAAAAAGCTCATCAAGATATGTTTAATATTTTGCTTCAGATTTTTGACCATGCTACTTTAACTGATAACACCGGCAGGAAATCTGATTTCAGAAATGTCATTATTATGATGACTTCAAATGCCGGAGCAAGGGAAATGAGTGCCCATACTATCGGTTTTGGAGAAACACATTATGATAGGAAAAATAAAGGCAGGAAAGCTGTTGAAAAGTTCTTTAGCCCTGAATTCAGAAACCGGCTTGATGGAATAATCAGCTTTAATTCTCTTACCGTAGAAATTATGGAAAAGATAGTTGATAAATTCATAGCGGAACTAAATGAACAACTGGCCGTAAAAAAGATCTCCATTTCCATTTCTTCCAAGGCAAGAAACCGGCTGGCAAAAAAAGGACATGATCCGCTTTTTGGAGCAAGACCTCTTTCCAGACTGATACAGACTGAGATTAAAGACATCCTGACCGATGAAATCCTGTTCGGCAATCTATCAAACGGAGGAAAGGTCTTTGTTGATTTAGAAAATGATAAGATCAGGGTTAAAGAGCAGGGATCAGGGGTCAGGGGCTAGGGGGATAGCGGTTTTTCTTCTTTCTAATAAAATATTTTTTCCTCCAGCACATCTTGCCGGCAGTGACGGCTTGCTGGCAATAGGCGGCGATCTCAGCAAAGAACGTCTTTTACTTGCCTATAGAATGGGGCTTTTTCCCTGGTTTTCAGATGATGAACCAATAATATGGTGGTCTCCTGATCCACGTCTTGTGCTCTATCCCAAAGATATCAGAGTATCGAAAAGTCTAAAAAAAATCATAAATAAAAATATATTTAAAGTGACAATAGATTCGTCTTTTGAGCAGACAATAAGTTTGTGTGCACATATAAGATTACAGAAAAATGAAGGAACCTGGTTGGGCGAGGATATGATTGAAGCATACTGCAATCTTCATGAAGCAGGATATGCGCATTCGGTTGAGGCCTGGCACGACGGAGAGCTTGCAGGTGGATTATACGGTGTTTCCCTGGGGAAATGTTTTTTCGGAGAATCTATGTTTACCCGCATCAGTAATGCTTCAAAAGTAGCTTTTATAGCTCTTGTTGAATATCTTAAAACATTATCTTTTGATATGATTGACTGCCAGCTTGCAACAGAGCATTTGAAAAATTTTGGCGCAAGGGAAATACCAAGATCTATTTTTTTAAAACAGCTAAATAAATCTTTAAAAGCACGAACAAAAAAGGGCAGGTGGGTTTATAATTCGCAAAAAAATCGCTTAACTTAGGTTTGAGAAAATGAGAAAGTAAGAAGGTGAGCGGGTCAGTATCATGGAACGCTTGTTTTTAGTAACTATGCATATAGATTTCTTCTTTCGGAAATCCTTTTGAAATCTCAAAGACCTGCATTGCGGCCCCGACCGACATTTGATAAACTTCCAACTCCCAATGATACTGCCCCTTCTTGCCCATCTGCTCTTTTTTTCACTTTCCCATTTTTTCACTTTTTCACCCTCCCACTTGCCATATCTTCAACGTCCGGTTTCCCATTCCCGGGCCGGTTCAGTTTTATTTTGGCGATTCCGTTTCAATAGGATGCCCAGGCTAATCCTGCCTGCGATTCACAAACGCAGTCACTGCCTGAACAATGTATCCGTCAGGGCAGAAAAGGATAGGGGACTCACAGACCGGACACTTTTTAATAGCGTCCTCCCCTTGCGGTCCTTCCTCAAAAATAACCGTGATTTCAGACTTACAGTTTGGACAATGCCTTGTTACTTCTTCGATCAATTCTCTACTCCTCGCAACTTATTTTTCGCCTGGAGCTGTGGCAATCAGTGATACACTATATCTGAATTGTTGCCGATCATATTCGACCGGCAGACTTCACACATCGGGAAACCGTTGTTTTCGTGAACCAGAGACTCTGCTAAAAAATTGTTGCACACAAAACACTTGCGAACATTCTCAACCGCAAACACTTCCTCGCCATCCAGATCCATAAATCTCGTCACCCTGTTATCTAAAAGTTTCTGATAGGAGGCCGCATCATTAAGTGTGGCACATCCTCCGACAATTTTTCTTTCAAATTCGTTGAATCGATCCTCGTCGTTAAAACAGATTTCTTTTAAAAAAAGCTTCACCCCGTATCCGCCCATGTCTGTTACAAACAGATAAATATGCCGGTTATTATCAATTGTTCTGAGCCTCCGGTTTCCCATGGTACAGCCCAATACGAACTGTATAGCGTCTAATGCAGGGCTATTGTTGTTTTCCGCAATAACCATGATATCCTTAGAGGTATTAAGTCCCGGGAGAAGTTCGAGAGCCATGTGACATGCCTTGCAACCAAGAACCAATTCAGGGCAAAGATCTCCGTGAAAATCGGCCACCCCTTCTAGGCGCATATGGGCCAATGATTTCCAGAGCGGCAGAACTATTGCTTCTCGCCTGTTTAATATCCGAAAGTCGAGGGTCCATCGAATATGAGACGGGGTAAGAAGTAGATCGGAATCAGAAAGATGGAGGTAGAGGTGGTAAGTGTTTCCATCTACAGTCTTTACCAGATACGTAAGATCATTAGGGGACAGATCTCCCTTGAACGTCCCGAGCAACTTGATCACCTTGTTGTATCGACCGTTGCTCGAAAACCCGAGAGGCCGCTGACTCTTGTTGTCGTAATCTACGTGTACAGCCTGCTGAATCCATTCCGCCTGTCCGTTGCCGATAGCTCGTAATTCATGTTCCATTTCAAGCATAATCTCGCCCCAACTTTAACCTAAATTGAAAACAAAAAAGCCACAAAGGTTCTTGATTCCTTTTTCAGGGAATAGACCTTCGTGGCTTTTTTTTGATATTGTTTTAAATAATTTTAAAAGAGTGCAATTTCTTACTGCACATTGGCATTTCTCTTAAACAACTAATAAGTTTTTGTCAAGAAGAAACTCACATAGTAACAGAAAGGTATTTGTTTGATTGAAGATAATCCCTTGCATATTCTTTTACTGCCGCATCAAGATCCATGCAGGTATGTGGGCATCCGGCGGATCGTAGTTTTGTCATATCAGCACATGTGTAGTACTGGTATTTTCCCTTCAGCTTATCGGGCATGGGGATGTACTCGATGTTAAGAGGCATACCGGCTGCTTGAAACAAAGAAGCTGCCACCTCATTCCACGACCGGGCAGTGCCCGTGCCGATATTGAAAATACCATTTATTTGGGGGTTGTCGAGAAAAAACAGGGTCATATCGACTGCATCCTTAACGTAGATGAAGTCGCGAAGCTGCTCCCCATCCTTATATTCCTCACGGTATGACTTAAAAAGACAAATTTTCCCTTCATCTCTCACGAGCGGATAGGCTTTATTTATGACGCTTCTCATATCCTCTTTGTGGTATTCATTAGGCCCGAAGACATTGAAATATTTTAGTCCCACGATATGCGGTAGCCATCCTTTGCGAAGAGCAAGGAGATCAAACATGTGTTTTGAATACCCGTACATATTGAGCGGGCGAAGAAGGCGTAATTCATCCTCTGTATCACGATAGCCCAGCCCACCGTCTCCATAGGTAGCAGCGCTGGAGGCATATATAAACCTGCAAGAACGGTGTTCTTCTTGCCATGCGGCGATACGGGCTGTATAGCGGTAATTGTTTTCAACGAGATAATCAGAGTTTTTCTCGGTTGTGGAAGAACAGGCGCCCATATGAAAAACAGCGCTGATACTGTTTCCGAAATATCCGGCTTCAAGTTTTTCAATGAAGTCGGATTTGTCAAAATAATCGGAAAAGCGAAGTGAAACAAGGTTCTTCCACTTTTCCGTTTCGTCCAGATGATCGACAACAACGATATCATCAATACCGCGCATGTTGAGTCGCCATACAATTGCGCTTCCGATAAAACCGGCGCCGCCTGTTACAATAATCATATTATATCCTCCGATTCGAGCTTTCTGGCTTGAAAATTCATGATTGATATATCATATCATCATATCCTTGCAACCCGTAAGATATTAATGTCCTTTCCCCATAAAATAGTTAATCCATGAGGACTTCCGGTTTAATGACCAATCCCTTGGCGGAACAATATTTTTCTTGAGGCTTTCTTCCTCGCCAAACGATTTAAGACGCTCATAAGCCAGAACATAGACACAGCGTTTGACACCTGGATAGACCTCGCACCATCCATCGCGACTTCCTCCGCAGGGGCCGTTCAGAAGATATTTTGCGCATTGTGATTGTGGACATAGAAAGGCTGTTTCAGAAAGGGTGCAATCTCCGCACATCCGGCATTCAAAACCGATAAATTTAATAAGATATTCAAGCTGCGTAAATAGTTTTTCAAGAGATGTTCCGGAGATTTTACGACAAATGGTCCTTGTGGAACGATATAAGCATCCCTTTTCGTCAAAAACTGTTTTGTGAACCAGTCTGTTAAAATGATAGCCTGCCGATCTTCGGGGAATGCTTTGGTGTCGATTGACCGGCACATCCGTGTTCAGTCCTGTTTTATGATCTAATTCGTAGTAGTAAAAACCGCCTTTCAGCGGAAAAGAAAACTCCCGTATCCATTGCTGCCAGTCGGGATAGAATTTTTCTCCCTTTTCCAGCACAAACTCTATGTCTTCATAGGTAAGTCGGGAACCTCCTATGTGTATACCGTCAAATCCAAGGCCTCTAAAGATAGCGAGCAGCTTGGCTGCACGATTTAATTGATTCTTTTTTCCTCCGTCCGGAAGCCTGGCTTCTTCTTTATACATGGACATAAGTTTATCGGTTACTACGCAGCCCGGGACCAATCCCTGATGCATGACTGAAGCCACGGTTTTGTTCGGTATATACACATTTCCCAGTATCGGAACATTCAGGTCATTTTGTCGCATATACCTGAGCACCTCATCACACTTTCGTGCGTCAAATCCTACCTGCGTAATGACAAAATCAGCGCCGGCGCCAATTTTTTTGTGCAGCTTAAAATATTGAGTCATCAACTCTGCTTCGAGCTTCTTAAAGGGAGAAATAACACATCCCTTGAAAAAGGGAATCGAGGGAAGCCTTGCCCCGCCTCCTGGCGCATCCTTTTCCACCTCAAATCCTTTGGTCATTTCTTCTACCATTTTTATAAGCTGCACCGTGTCCAGATCAAATACCGGTTTGGCAAACCCCTTAAACCCGTAGCGAGGATAGTCCCCTCCCATGACAAGCAGGTTGTACATTCCCTCTCTGCCATGAGCAAACAAACGGCTTTCCAGTTGATTTCGATTTCTATCTTTGCATGTCAGGTGTACCAGGGGGTCAATGCCGAGCTTTAAGATTTCTTTACCCAATACCTCCGGGCTAAGGGCCGGATGTCCTCCCGCATTTTCCGTAATGCTCAATGCCTGGATTTGTCCTCCAAGGGCAGCCTTTTCAGCAAAAGCAAGGAGATTGTCCTGAGCCTTGCTTCTGGACCCTCTGCCAGGGACCAGTTCACACGTTATGGTAAACACATTTTTGTTTAGAAGGGATTCCTTGAACCTGTTTTTTTGGGTGGGATTATAATTCATAATAAATCCTAAATCCTGATAACCTACGTTCTATGCTATGAGATCTTTGAAAATGCTTAATTCGCCATACTCTACCCATACTGATTTTGTTAAATCAGAAATTTGAAAACTCAAATATGAGATTAACCAGAGGCAGCGGGCAATTAAATTTAA
>JAYEFW010000148.1:0-3680 GCA_034658795.1 Thermodesulfobacteriota bacterium | reverse complement strand
CTAAGGTTATATAGACTTTCAGATAATTAATTTCACAAGGCCAGAAGGAGGAAGGCGTATTAGTTATACGTCAACGACTGATAACGCAGTGAAATTATTTATCTGAAAGTCTATACTTTAAGAATCCCGACAACTGCGCCCGTCATACAGGTGGCAAGAGTGCCTGCAATTATTGAACGAAACCCCAGTGAAACTATTTCATTGCGTCTCTGTGGAACCATAGTGCCCATCCCTCCTATCATAATTCCAAGACTTCCGGGATTTGCAAAACCGCACATTGCATAGGTCATAATCATCAGGCTTTTAGGGCTTAATGCGCCTTCTGCCAGACAGCTCATGTCAATATAAGCAATAAATTCGTTTAGAATGGTTTTGGTGCCCATAAGCGATCCTGCGGTAAGCGCCTCATCCCATGGAATACCCATAAGCCAGACTACCGGAGACATCACACAGCCCAAAATCAGTTGAAGGGTAACTCTCCTACCGGAAATTTGCGGCAAAAAACCAAGCAGCAAATTAACAAGATGTACCAGAGCCACAAGAACTATAAGCATTGCAATGATATTGATAAGAAGCTGTATACCCTGAATAGTCCCTTTGGTAATTGCATCCATAGGGCTTACTGACTCTTCTGAAGTGATCAATTCACCTGAAGTCGGTTTGCCTGTTTCCGGTATCATGATTTTAGATACAGTAACTGCAGCCGGCACGCTTATTATTGATGCAGTCAGAATATGCCCCATGACATCGGGAATAACACTGCCAAGGATGCTGGCGTAAAGTACCATAACAGTACCTGCTATTGTAGCCATGCCGCATGTCATTAAAGTAAAAAGCTCGCTTCTTGTCATATTTTTCAGATAAGGACGGATAAAAAGAGGAGACTCAATCATTCCCACAAATATGTTTGCAGAAATTCCCAATCCCTCTGCTCCACCCAGAGCCATTGTCTTTTGCAAAAATTTAGAAAAGCCTTTTACAATAAGCGGCAAAATCCTCCAATAAAACAAAAGTGAAGACAACGCGCTGATTACCAGAATAAGAGGAAGCGCCCTGAATGCCAGAATAAAGCTCGAACCCGGAAATTTTTCATCAAAAGGAAGAGCCCCTCCCCCAAGGTAGCCAAAAACAAAAGATGTGCCGGCGGTTGTGGATTCTTCCAAGGACAAAACAATATGATTTAAAAGAAGAAAAAAATCCCTGAAAAAGGGCAGTTTTAAAAGCGCCATTCCAACTGCAAGCTGTAGTACCAAACCTATGACTACTGTTTTAATAGAAACTTTCTTGCGGTTCTCGCTCATAACCCAGGCTAAAACTACAAAAACCAACAATCCTGCTATGCTTTGAATAATCATCTTTATCCCCTGCCAACTCTAAAAACTAATCTATTACCACGCAGCAAGCTGCGGCGTATCAACTTCTTTTGTTCGGTACTCTCGCGGCAAGCCGCTGGGAATTAAACCCGATTGAGATTAAAAATCTGACATTGCGTCAGTAGCGGGAGGCCAAAAGGAGCGCTTTTCAAAGGACTTAAAGTTTTGCTTCGCATTCTTTGCAGTAATTCGCATCTATTCATGATTTTCTATGCATGCAATTCAAATAATATGTCCCCAGCCAAAAATCAACTAAATCAATCTTTTAAAAAAACAGCAGGCTTGACAAATATCGAGTCTGTAGATATTTTGTCGTCTGCGAAAGAACGAGGCCAGGCATGTAAAACCAAAGGAGAAATACATGGGACAGACAAAAATCACCGTATTGTGTGAGAATACTGCTGGGGGACCAATGGGGTTGACTGGAGAACACGGCTTCTCTGCCCTGATTGAAAAAAATGGACAAAAAATCCTTTTTGATACAGGCCAGGGCATGTCCCTCGCCAATAACGCACAGGTACTAGGAATCAATCTGGCGCAACTCAAGAGAGTTATTCTCAGTCACGGCCATTATGATCATACAGGGGGCCTCCCATCTGTGCTCTATCCGCCGCGAGGTGTCGAGGTTATTGCCCATCCGGACATTTTTTCAAAAAAATATGCTGAATTAGAAACACCTGCCGGCAAACAAAGAATTTTCATCGGCATCAAATATTCTCAAGACTATCTCGAAGGCGCACTGCAGGCCCGATTCAACTTGATACGAGAGTTTTCCGAAATCGCGCCTGGAATCTTCTTTTCAGGGGAAGTGCCGAGAAAGACGGACTTTGAATACCCTGACAAAAGGCTCAAGGTAAAGCATAACGGAAAGGTCACTGACGACCCACTATTGGACGATATCAGCCTCTTGATCGAAACAGATCAGGGACCCGTTATCCTGCTTGGATGTGCCCATTCCGGGGTGGTCAACATCATGAACCATTTTTCTGCCAAAACGGGACACAAGAAATTTCATGCTGTGATCGGAGGCACACATTTAGGCTTTATGATGGGGTCTGGTCAGCAGCTAAAAAAGTCTATGGATGCATTTGACGACTATGCAGTAGACGTCATTGCCATCTCCCACTGTACCGGGCAGGAAGCCGCGGCTATATGCTACAACAGATTTAAGAGCCGGTTCGCCTTTGCCTGTGCCGGCTGGAACAAGGTGTTATAGATGACATGCTCTACAGGATGAGCAGGGTATCAAGGATTTGCAATCGCTCTCATGACTCTTAATAACATTATTTATATATTTAAATGGATGTCCAGCAAGCGACCTAAAAAGCATTCTTTGAACAAAAAAATGAGAGTGCGGATTCAGTATCAACATCACCATTCGCGTAAGCCTTGTGCCATCCTTCCGGTACCGGCATCTTGTCGTACAGGTAATCCCGCCATGATTCTAAAAAAAGCCTGCGACATCCCATAAAATCAGCCGCACATATTACCTTATCACCTGTTGAAGATGCAAGATTGTCCAACCAGCGACTTCCTTCCTCTGAACGTAGGAGATGGTGGTCGATAATTAATGTTGCAACGCTTCCGGCAAGGCGGACAGCATTGTAATGTGCTCTTTCCTTCTGTTCAGGTGTCAGGTATGACAGATATAATGGTGGGCCTGAAACGAGTACAATATCAGGTTTCCAATTCAATATATGAGATATAGAATCATCATAAAGAAGCTGGATATCGGAGGCATGGACAAAAACTTCCTTACCGTCTTGAATACGTGTCATCATAACCATTCCAAGAACGCTATCTTTTTCACCATGCGGTTGGGGGCCTGAGAAAGTCATCAACCCATTTGTTTGTCCTTCAACAACAGGAAGTTCCATGTTCAGTAATCTGGACAGGTTATAGTAGCGCATAGATATTTTGTCGGAAGCATCACCAGGATCTTTGCACCAGAAACGGGTGTTCCTGCATGCTTCAATGACCATTTGTGCATTGAGTTGATAAGGATTAGGATTCACCAGTGGTATATGGTCGCCGTGATAATGGCTGATGACCACATCTGTGGCGCTTTTAAGTGACTCAATTATTTTTTCTCTAATCTTTGCACCTACAGCAACCTGAAAAGGATGCGGCAGCTTACCGTGGCGCCTATAACCTAAAGCTACCCCGGGATCGATAATGATTTTACGATCCTTTACTGTTACCACTACGCAAAGTCCACGAACCCCAAGAGATTCTGTACCGATTATCTCAATTTGCACGGGTATTTATCCTGCCTGATTCAAATAACCAGAAATTTGAAAACTCAAA
>JAYEFW010000147.1:0-3682 GCA_034658795.1 Thermodesulfobacteriota bacterium | reverse complement strand
TCTTGCTGCGGAAATACGTAATGTTATAGTTGATGTTGTATCTAAAAACGGAGGGCACCTGGCGTCAAGTCTTGGTGCTGTTGAGCTTGCTATTGCAATCCATTATGTTTTTGATGCTCCTGATGATAAGATTGTCTGGGATGTAGGGCACCAGGCTTATGCCCACAAGCTTATTACAGGACGAAGAGAACAGTTCCATACTCTTAGACAATACCAGGGAATATGCGGGTTTACACGCATGAGTGAAAGCCCTTATGATGCATTTTCAACTGGACACAGCAGCACATCAATATCTGCAAGCCTTGGTATGGCGTGCGCCAAACGTTTAAAAAACGATAAATCAAAAGTTGTAGCGGTTATAGGCGATGGTTCCATGACTGCAGGGCTTGCCTTTGAAGGACTTAACCAGGCTGGAGACATACATAAGGATCTTATTGTTATTTTTAATGACAACGATATGTCAATTGCACGTAATGTTGGTGCAATATCATCTCTATTAAGCAGAACATTTTCTGCAAAATATATGCAAGATTTTAAAAAAGAGCTAGGCGATTTTCTTAAATCATTGCCCAAAATTGGTGGCGATGTATATCAGTTTGCAAAGCGTTCAGAGGAATCTTTAAAGAATTTGATAACTCCTGGAATACTGTTTGAAGCATTCAACTTTGAATATTTTGGCCCCATAAATGGTCACAAGCTTAATCACCTTATAGATATACTTAATAATATCAAATGTCTTAAGGAACCTGTACTCCTTCATGTTACTACAAAAAAGGGGAAAGGATATCCTCCTGCTGAAAAAAATCCAGTTTATTTTCATGGTGTTGGAAGTTTTGAGGTTAAAACAGGTAATTGTATTAAGGAAAAAGGCCCTATTCCTGCCTATACAGAAGTATTTGGCAATACCATGGTGGAACTGGCCGGAAAAAATAATAAGATTATTGCTGTAACTGCGGCTATGCCTGAAGGAACCGGACTGACTAAATTTGCGGAGACCTATCCGGAAAGGTTTTTTGATGTGGGAATTGCTGAACAGCATGGTGTTACTTTTGCTGCAGGTTTAGCTACAGAGGGATTTAAACCTGTAGTGGCAATATATTCTACTTTTTTACAGCGAGCATATGACCAGATATTGCATGATGTATGCATAGAAGCGCTCCCTGTAATTTTTGCGGTTGATCGAGGAGGTATTGTCGGCGATGATGGAGCTACGCATAATGGTTTATTCGATTTATCTTATCTCAGAAGCCTTCCCAATATGGTAGTGATGGCCCCAAAGGATGAAAATGAATTGCGTCGAATGCTTGTAACTTCTCTTGGCCATAATGGACCAATTGCCTTTCGTTATCCGCGTGGAAGAGGGACAGGCGTAAATATTTCAGAGGACATTGTTCCTTTGCCGATTGGTAAGGGAGAAGTTCTTAAAGAAGGCAAAGATATACTTATATTGGCTATCGGCAGACCTGTTTGTGAAGCTCTTTCTGCGCATTCAAAGTTAGCTGAAGAACATAATATATCATCTACTGTTGTAAACTGTCGTTTTGTAAAACCTCTTGATAGTGAATTGATAACTTCTCTAACAAAAAAAATACCGAGAATAATAACTATTGAAGAAAATGTGCGACAGGGCGGATTCGGGAGCGCAGTCCTTGAATGCCTGAATGATGAAGGAATAACTTCATTTCACCTTAAACGTATAGGCATACCTGATATTTTTGTCGAGCACGGCCCGCAGGAACTTCTCAGATCTAAATATAACATAGATGCACCCTCAATAGTAAATGCCGCCAGGGAACTTATGGATGTAGGCTGAAGGTGGAAGGCTGACACAAAAATTGGGCAAAAGAAGGGGTTTTGCAAAGGTTTCAAAGAGAGCAAGGCTTGATGTGCTGCTTATTGAGAAGGGATTGGTATCAAGTCGTCAACGCGGTCGTGCTTTGATAATGGCAGGCAAGGTTTTTGTAAATGATCAGCGAGTAGATAAGCCCGGCGTGCTGGCATCTAAAGATGATAATATTATTCTGAAAGCAACAGATATTCCATATGTCGGCAGGGGTGGTCTAAAGCTTGAAGAAGCACTGAAATGTTTTAAAGTAAAAGTTGATGGTTTTGTATGTCTTGATGTGGGCGCATCTACCGGCGGGTTTACAGACTGTTTGCTGCAGCATGGCGCGGCTTGTGTTTTTGCCGTAGATGTCGGATATGGGCAGATAGACTGGAAACTGAGGCAGGATCCAAGAGTTGTTGTCATAGAACGTACAAATATTCGGAATATGTCTGCTGATACCCTGCCCCAACTCGTGGATCTCATTACTATAGACGTTTCCTTTATTTCCCTCAAAATTGTTGTACCTTCAGTAATTAAGTTTTTAAAACAAGATTCCAGAATTATTGCGCTGATAAAACCACAGTTTGAAGTTGGTAAAGGCAATGTCGGAAAAGGCGGTGTGGTGCGCGATTCTGCTCTTCATAATGAGGTTATAAAGGATCTCTCGGAATTTTTTACTAAAACAGGTCTGAAATGCGAGTCAGTCATTCCTTCTCCAATACTTGGTCCTAAAGGAAACAAGGAGTTTTTTATTTCTCTATACTTTCAGATAAATAATTTCACTGCGTTAGGAACGGGGACGAAATAATTAATACGCCTTCCTTCTTCTGGCCTTGTGAAATGAATTATCTGAAAGTCTATCTACAGAGATCAGGGATTAAAGGCAGAGGTCGGGGATTAGTGCTTATGATCCCCTACCCCCTGATCCTGCTTTTTAATCTTGATTTATTATACTTAACCATATAAAAGATAGTTTTTTGGGCAATTTTTTGGCGAGTTAAAAAACTATCAGAGAGGAGTTTCAAGTGAGTGAAATGGTTAAACAATTAAGAAATATTGCTCTTGTTGCACATGGAGGCGCAGGGAAAACTTCTCTGGCGGAAGTCATGCTATATAATGCTGGAGTTATCAAACGACTGGGACGTGTTGAAGACGGCAATACTGTAATGGACTTTGAGCCGGAAGAGCTTAAACGAACAATGAGTTTAAGCACTGGATTTCATCAATACAACTGTAAAAAACAGACAGTAAGTATAATTGATACCCCGGGTGATCAGAACTTTTTTTCAGATACCAGAAACTGTATGCAGGCGGCTGATGGGGTTGTTGTTGTTATAGGTGCCGTTGATGGCTTGAAAGTTCAGACCGAGATGGCATGGGATTTTGCTGGTGAATTAAATCTGCCTTGCGCTATTTTTATAAATAAACTGGACAGGGAACGGTCGGATTTTTTTCGCACTTTTAAAGATGCTGTAGATACTTTTGAACCAAAGCCGATTATTCTTCAACTTCCAATAGGTGCTGAATCCGAATTTAAAGGAGTTGTCGATCTTATCGGCATGAAAGCTTATATATATAATACTGAAGGTAAGTCAAAACAGGTTGATATACCATCAGATATGCAGGAGTTGGTTGAGAGTGAACGCGAAGCACTTGTCGAAAATATTGCCGAGACTGATGATGAACTTCTCGAAAGGTATCTTGAGGGCGAAACATTATCTGATGATGATATTGAAGCTGCTTTAAGAAAGGGAATATTATCAAGAGCATTTGCACCTGTGCTTTGCGGTTCTGCAACAAAAAATATAGGAATAAATCTTGTTTCAGATTTTATTGTCAATTGTATGCCTTCGC
>JAYEFW010000146.1:0-3686 GCA_034658795.1 Thermodesulfobacteriota bacterium | reverse complement strand
TGAAGGGGCGTGTATCAGGAGCAAATACAATCACAGTAACAAAAAATGAGATTCTCTATTCTCTCAACAAACCAGATGATTTTATTCTTGCCATTGTAGAATTCATGCCGGATGATGATTATAAAGTTCATTACCTGCGCCAGCCTTTCCAGCGTGAACCGGACTTTGGTGTGACAAGTATCAACTATAACTTTTCCGAGTTGCTTTCGCGGGCGGAGGCTCCAGGATGAGCAGCCCTCCAGAATATTTTGAACGAATTCGAGAAGATGCTTCAAAACGTTGGGACCAGCTTGAACAGGATCCAGATCTTGCAGGACCATGGCACCAGCTGTTCAAACAGGTTCAAAGTCCCAGACATATACTATCAGAGTTGCTTCAAAATGCTGACGATGCAGGGGCTACTTCTACATCCGTACAAATCAAAAACGGTGTTTTCATTTTCAGACACAATGGGGAAGATTTTACTTCAGAACATTTCTTGTCACTTTGCAGCTTTGGATATTCGAACAAACGAGCTCTGCATACGATCGGTTTTAGAGGAATCGGGTTTAAGAGTATATTCAGTCTTGGGGATAGAGTGGAACTCTACACCCCCACTCTTTCCATTGCATTTGAAAGTCATCGTTTCACAGAACCAATGTGGCTTGATGCCCCTCTTCGAAATGATGGGCTGACTGAAGTACGAGTTGAAATTAGGGATGAACATCGGCAACTTGAGGTTGAAAAGAATCTTCAGGATTGGTATAATAGTCCCGTATCTCTTCTTTTTTTCAAAAATATTCGTCATATTAATATACAGGACAATGAAGTTCAATGGCGTATTATTGGACCCGGACCAGTGAAGGATACCGAATGGGTAGAACTTGTTAGTAAAACTGAAAAATCATATTTAATCGCAAGGTCGGCATTTGAGCAATTTCCCAGTGATGCTTTAACTGAAATAAAGCAAGAACATACGCTTGGCATGGGTGAATATACTGAGTTTCCTCCATGTCAGGTTGAGATTGTTTTAGGTGCAAACGGACGGCTTTTTGTTGTACTTCCAACTGGAGTTAAGACATCTCTTCCTTTTGCATGCAATGCTCCTTTCATTCAAGACCCGGATCGCTCTAAAATTAAATCTCTTGCGACATCACCGACAAACCGTTGGTTACTGAAAAGAATCGGTAGGCTTGCTGCTTCGGTTATGCTTCAATGGCTGGGGCAAAACACCATTAGTATAGCTGAACGCTCCAATGCTTATGCTTTGCTTCCGGAAATTGAATCAGATGACAGTTCTTTAGAAGGCATATGTGCAACTACTGTGATAGAAAATTTTGAGAGGTTTACTGAAAATCAAAATTGTCTTTTGACTAGTGAAGGGGACCTTAAGCCAGCCAATCAAAGCGTGATCATTCCCAATGAAATCATTGAAATATGGCCTGCCAAACAGGCTGTTTCATTTCTGGATGACTTGAATAGACCTGCTTTATCTCATCATATATCAAAGACGAACCGGAGTAAGCTTCTACGCCGCGAAGTAATTGAAGAGATTACAAAAGACCAAGTATTGGACACTTTAAGACGCAAGCATCTGCCGAAACCAGAAAATTGGTATCAATTATTAAATTTGTGGGCTTACATTGCATCAGAATTCACAGGTTATGGATATAACTACAAAAATTATATACACATTGTTCCAGTTCAAGGGAAGGATGTATTATATGCTGCAAAAGAGGTTGTCAGGATTGGAAAAAAGAAAATGCTTCAATCGGATGAAGATTGGCATTTCCTGTCAAAATATCTTCTGGTCTTAGATAATGAATGGATTCGCTTTCTTTCTAATCAACAGCAAGGAGTTGAAGATAACAAAGAAGAAGTGGTTAAGAAAAAATTAGAGTCTGCGTATGACGTTTTAGAAGCAATAGGTCTTGGTGGATCCAGTACTGTCACCAGAGTAATAGAACAAGTGGCGGCAGAGTTCTTTGGACAGGATGAAATCACTATACCTGATTGCGCTCAACTCACTCAAATAGCTGCTAAGCTGGGGGCTACAATTCGTGATTCTTTCCAGTATGTAACTGAAGATAAATGCCTTCGTTCCGTTGCAGACATTATCCTATTTGATGATGATGGTACTTTAGAGCAAATATTACCTCCCGATTGGTCTAGTAATCATTTATTGCACTCTGATTATTCTAAGGAATTCAAGTCTTGCACCCGGGATGATTGGATTGGATGGATAAATTCTGGAGATACGGGTCTATTTACGTTTGTACCTATAGAACAAAAAACTGAATATGTGCGGGGTCATGAAAAAATTGTACGTGAAATGCACGTTCGTGGATTCAAAGGTAAACCATCATTTCAATATAAAACAAACACTTTTGTAATAGCGGATTGGGATTTTGACGAGGAGCACTGGGACTATTGGAATAGTTTAGCTAAAGAAAATAATAAAATTTGGGTTCAGATCGCTAAATGCATTTTTTCCCAGAACGCGTCATTTTGGTCTAAAACTAAAAACGCAAGAGTTTTACATAAATCTCAGCAAAATACTAGAAAACAAATTACTTCGGATCGATTATTACCAGCCTGGATATTGAAATTACGTGAGCTCCCATGTCTTCCAGATACTCGTGGATTCTATCGAAAACCAGCTGAAATCTTTAGACGTACTATAGAAACAGAGTCACTTGTGGATGTTGAACCTTTCATATATTTTCGATATGATAATGAATCAACTCGTGTTCTTCTTAGCCTACTTGGAGTATGTGACACCCCAACAGGACCTGATCGACTACTTGATCGTCTTCGTGCACTTTCTAAAGCGGATAATCCGCCAATGTATGAGGTTGATAAATGGTATCAGCGACTCGATCAAATGCTATATAATTGCTCGACTGAGGATTTCGCAAAAATCAAACACGTTTTCACCGATGAGAAGATAATCCTGACCGAAAGTGGTAATTGGAGCAAATTATCGGGGGTGTTTTTGTTTTCAGATGAAGAGGATGTTCCTGGAGCAGAAATTATACGATCTTCTGTAAAGGAACTTAAAATTTGGAGACAAATCGGAGTAAATGAACGACCTACAGCAGACCTTGTGATCAAGTGGTTAAAGGAGCTTCCTACAGGACAAATGTTGTCAAAGGATGATTTACCCAGAGTTCGCAAGATTCTTCCACGTCATGCATTTAGAATATGGAATGAATGTCGCCACTGGTTAAATCTTGTTGGTGAATGGACGCCAGTTGAAGATATTGAGTATAGCATAACAATGCAGTCACTGATAAAGTGGAGTCACTTGCATGAAAGGGTTAAGCAGAAGACTGCCGATTTTCGTAATCTTACGGGAGAGTTATTACAAGTTTCACCGTTTTCAGAGTTCTCTACTCTTGCAAACCAAATAGATAATTGTTTTCGCCAAGATCCATCATTTATAGGCAGTCTCGGAAAAAAGGAATGGCTTAATCGCTTTGGTGAAGATATTTGCCGTATTGTGCTTGATGATGAGGATAATACCTCACGGATCAGATTATTAGCGGCAGATCTATCAGAAACAGTGTGGCAGAAAACGCTTGGTCTTGAAACAATTCCATACATTGATGGAACTCCGGCGGGGACATCTACAAATGTTGATGTTATATGGTTAGATAAAATCCTGTATTTTGATGATATTCCGAACGCAAAACTCGCCCGCCAAG
>JAYEFW010000145.1:0-3698 GCA_034658795.1 Thermodesulfobacteriota bacterium | reverse complement strand
AAAAAATTGATAAAATAACGTTGGATAAGTGTGTCCTTTAAAAGCCATCACATCTAACTTATTGAATTAACAGCATTTAAAAATTAATCACTTTTTTCTTGACAGGAGGAATATAGGATGTCCCCCTGCCCATCCTAATCTTTGTGTAACCAGTTCCACTTTTTCGCATATGACAGATAACCTTTGTAGCTGCTCCATTCATAATCCGTGATATCTTTAACTAAACCTGCTTTTACCGGGTTTTTATGTATATATCTCACCAGTTGCAGAAGATGGCTGTCATTACAGACAAGAATCGACTTGAACCTTCCTTTGAAAAGCTGACCATCAAATCCATGTCTCCTGTTATATCTCTGGGTGTGTTGTAGATTTTCAGATTATTATAGCAGGAAACCGGCATTTTTTATCGGATTAAATAGATCGACATGCTGATTCCCCAAATTATTTAATCTTTGAAATATTTACCTAAGCAAAGAAATACGTGAGTTTATGCCATATAAAGTTAACAGAATAATTTGAGACAGAATCCACCTGAGATGCTTTTGAAAAAATCAAAATAATGTAGAAATATGCATAACCTATTGATTATATTAAGCATTACTTCTGATTCAAAATATTGTGAAAATTGACCTATTGTACCTTTTAACGCTTCTTTATTGTTTATATGAACATGGTAATCAGTGTTGTCAAGAATACGGGCATTGTAACTACCTGAATAGCTTGGTCATGACAACACTGATTACCATGTAACCATTCGGAGGCTTGAGGAATTCCGATCAAAATAATCAGGAAATAGCGATTCATTTAAAATGGAATTCAACAGGTGTACGCGCTGTTCAAATGCTTCATGCATCTTGAAATATTTGCATCAGGAGTTTGCAGCAGGATATGATAATGATTTGTCATTAAACAGTATGCCGCTACATTTACACATTTCAGATACTTCAATCAGCAGATCAATAAACATTGAATAATTATGTTTATCCGAAAAAATGGATTCGGACCGTCTCCCACGGTTCATTACATGATACCATGCTCCGGGCTATTCTATTCTAAGTGGACGTGACATGTTGTAACATATAACATTTTATCTTCCATGGGTCAAAAGTAGACTTGACCCATTTTTTTCCTGGAAAGCAAGATAAAATTTAAACCGAATCCGGAGTATCCTTTAATAGATCAAGTTCGTAAAGTTTTACGATATTATCATTATGCTTACAGAGCCGAGCTGTTTTACTCTTCATGGGCAGCTTTGGTGTCTTGATTAGCGCATTAGCTGACAACTGAAACAAGTTGGCCTTTGACGTTTCAAATCGGAAAGTAGTAGAGGACGTGGGCAATCAATTGCGCGGGATTACGCCCCGGCGGGAGTTAGGGGATGTCAATTGAATTATTGGTTGCTTTTACTCCAGCAGATTTAACCCTTAAATGTCTGAAAACGTATCTGTTATGTCCTTAAAATATTCGCCAAACAACCGCCATAATAACCAAGTAATCGCCAAGATTAGTGAGAACATCCGGCCAATTCCGCCAATTAATCAATTGGATAGATACCCCACCTCTCCTTTATTAATCCTTTGAGCCCTTTGTGAACCCTTTGACATCTTTTGCCTAATAATAATTTAAACATCTTTACCCTAAGGTTTTTAGGGTATCGGAGGTTTTATACCTTTGTTCCCTCTGACTGAATCCAGATACTCTGCCGTACAGATATCGCTTGCCCCGATTCACTCAATGTAGCTGTCTTTGTATACTGGGTACCCTTTCATATTTTTTTCTTCTTTATTCCATCAATTATCTTAAGACCTTTTATAGTAGTCTTATATCTTTGTTTGCTGCTTGTGGGCTTATCCGGAATGGTTAATTCGATCAATCCCGTTTTGATCAATGGATTGATAAGTTGATTGCGAAACCTGGTTCTGTTTTTCTGATTGAGTGTTAACATCAGTGTAGCCATATCAATACTATCTCTTGCTTTTAAAATGACACTTGCTGCGGTTTGACCTGGGACAGACCTGGGACAGACTTGGGACAGACTTGATACAAGCTTGTTGAATTCTGAATGATTTAATCCCTCAACAACTTCAACTCGCTCACCAATTTGCTCACTAACATGGGATTCTGGATGAATATGCAGAATTGCCAGAAAATAGTTTCTGTCTTCATCCGTTTCAAAGATCGGTTCCGGCGAACCGTTTGCTTTCATGGCTCTGATTATTTTTGGTATTCCGGTACATCTGCCTTCGGTCATCTTCAATTCTTTAAAAAACTCGCCGATCCTTCGGTTACGGTATCTTCGGGCAACAAGTTTTCCTTTTGCAATATCAGACTGTTTGATTGACCGGTCAGGTCCCGGAAAGCTCAGGATCTCTATCCTGTCTGGATGAATTCTGATTTCTACAGGTTCCCTGATATCATACCCTCTATGATACATGGCATTGACAATGCTTTCCTCAAGAGCAACATAGGGATAATTGAAATATCGGATCGCCTCTGCCTGATCAGGCACTTTCCGCACATACTCTTTTAAGATTACATTTTTCAGATAGGTCAGCACATCACGAACCTGCTGGTGTATCGGGCCTTGAAATATTTTTTCATCAAGCCTGTCATCTCCAGGCGTTTCCGGGAACTGTACCACTTCAATCTGGGACAGGGGAATTAACTTCTGCGGCAGGTCGTTAAAAAACAACAATCCCACATTACGCGGTTTTATATATTCGCTTGTGCCTTCAACAATCATCATCTGTTTGCAGAGCTGCTCAAAAGACATGTCCGCAGACTGTTTGTATAGTTCGCTTCCGATTTCGCTTAAAAATGCCTGTATAAGCGTCAGCTTCAGATCGGTAATTTCCGATGAATGATGGATGCGGTCATCAAAAGGTATGGCTCCTGCAAGGGCAATCAGTTCTTTCTGCTCTTCAATCCTTGCCTTTACGGTATTTGAGAATCTTCTGATATAATAAGCATACTGACTGCCTTTTTTCCCAAGAGACACAGGTGCCTGATACGGTCTGTTTTGTCCGCCCGGCACCCAGATAATCAGAATATGTTTTCCCCTGAATACAACCGGTTCAACAACTGGAAAGATATTAGGCTTTAAAAAGTTGCACAAGTTTAGCAGCTCTTTTTGAATGGTGTCTATTTTTTCAGTTATCAACCCTTTTGGCGGCAAAGCAGGCCTTCCATTTTTCTCTTCAATTCCCACAATTATGTACCCGCCTCCCCAATTGTTAATATCATTGGAAAAAGCGCAGATAGTATGCAGTATCTTTTCAGGATTCCATCCAGCCTTGAATTCCAGCCGTTCCCATTCAACAATCTGGCCTGTTAATAAATTGTCTATGTTTATCGGTAATGCCATTTTAGTTCACTTCAAACTTTAGTTCCACTACTGCCAAAGGCTGTTGATCTTTGATGCCCCTGAGGGCTGGTTACTTGTTAACTTAGGGTAACCAGTAGGGTAACCAGGGTAACCAGGGACATCCTATAATCCTTCTGTCAAGCATAAAGAGTAAATTTTTAATAAACCAATTAAATCAATAATATAGAAGAGCGGCTAATTTCTGGACGCACTTCTCCTTATAGTTTACTGAAAAAATTTTCGGCGAATCTCTCACTATCGCGAACCACGCATCTGATCGTTACGATTATCCAGCATGCAACAATTAAATGCTGCCACTAATCATCCCTTATCC
>JAYEFW010000144.1:11024-14728 GCA_034658795.1 Thermodesulfobacteriota bacterium | reverse complement strand
CAGGTAAACGAAATCCCAGAATAATCATTGGCGACTGACAACGCGGACACTTAAAAACAGGTCTTGGACGTTGTTTAATCTCTTCAATAACAACATGCAAAATCAATTGCACCAGAGACAACAACTTCTTTGCGTTACCATGAAGAAACCCATAGTCCCTGACTCTTCGTAATCCTTTTGGTAGCACATGTTGTAAGATGAGGTGCAAAAAATCCTCCCCATTTTGGGGGGGATAAGAGGGGGCATGTGTTATTATAACCCTCATAGAAACGCAAATTTCAAAAAAGATTAGAGCATTTTTAGTTTTTTTTGTCTTTAGTTTTCTTGAGCGTTGTTTGTAATTTTTTAAAACTTCTAAACAATTGAGCTATGGAAAGTGTCCCGCCTTACGTTGGTAGCCATTGTGGTGTTACTCGAGTGGGAAAAGTGAGAGGATTCATTGATGGCAAGAAACTAATTATTTATTCGATCAATATATTCCCCGAGTTTGAAGGGTGTGGCTATGGTAAAGAAACAATCGAGATGTTCAAAGTAACCTTTGATACGATCATTGCAGACAGGGTGCGATACACAGCTACAGGATTTTGGAAGAAAATGGGTTTTAAAAGTGACAACAATGGGAAGTATATTTGGAAAAGTAGACAACAATGCCCCTTCGCTCCCTTTTAGCCCTTTTAAAAGCCGGAAATTGGTGGTATGTTGTTAAAATATGCTAAACAGACAAAATGGGCTAAACCTATGGCAAACACCAACGTAACAGAGACAATAAAAAATAAAATCAAACACCTTCCATTGACCGATGCGTCTGTTTTTGAAATCATATCCTTATTGAATGATCCTGAGAGCGACTTTAAACAGATTATTGAAAAACTCTCTCCGGATATTGTTGTCAGGTTTCTCAAAATGGCTAATTCAGCTTCTTACGGCCGGGAGGTTAGATCAATTAATTATGCTGTTCGACTGCTCGGCTATAAGAAGATGGCACAAATTCTCAACACGTCACTGGTGATGGATCATTTTGCCAAACGTTCAAATTTTGAAAATTTTAATTTCAATAAATTCCAAACGCATGCCCAGTTCTGCGCCGCTGTTTCCAGGATCCTGGGAGAAATACTTGATTATAGCAATCCTGAAGATCTGTTCACCGTGGCAACAATGCATAATATCGGAAAGCTGGTTATAGCGGTCTATTTTAAAGACGAGCACAAAAGAATTATTGTCTTAAAGAAATCAAAGGATATCTCTACCACTGAGGCGGAACAAAAAATATTAAACATTACTCACGCTGAAATCGGAGCACTCGTTTTAGAAAATTTCAATATACCACGGGATATTTGTGATGTGGTAAGATTTCACCATGCAAAAAATCGTATTCTTCCGGAAGAATACGATTTTCAGTTAGAGCTTATTGCAAGGGAATCAGCCAGGATAGTGGGTAATTTCGTACTGCCGGAAGAAATGGAGCCATTGGAAATCATAGACCGGCTGAAAGAAACCATAAGGAAAGGCCGAGAGATATGCCAAGAAGAAGTGAGAATCGAAATGCGGGATAAAGGATACAATAAAGTCTTCCCTTTACTATTAGAACAAGCCTCCGCTCTGGTTTATAAAAATTTAAAAAAAATCTTGCAGGAAAGAAAATAAGAATATTCGGCATCCTTCATTCACCAGTTTACACTTTTTTCGAAAAAGCGTGTATTATCGAATTGAGTGCCGATGTCGAAACTGGAAATTTGGCCTTCATGCTTTTGCACTGTTCTTCCCAATTTCTACTTTCCAATTTCAAGTTTCAAGCCGTGAACGGCTACCTTTTCTTCTTGAATAAGAGACAGCCTTCTATCTCCGGAGAGCTATTGCGAACTACTATACATGGCAATTGCCGGCTCTTGAACCTCATAGCTCGACAGCCATGAGGAAAGCCCTTATCCCAGGTAATATAATAGTGTTCACACTTATGGCAGTCGGTTATCATTTCGCTTAATTGCGAATTTAGGGATTGAAGGTATTCTACTGATTTTAATCCCTCAATTCCCAATCCCTTAATCCCTTAATCTTTTTTGAAAACAAACCAGAGTATTCCTCCAATGGTTACTGTGAATAGATATTGAATAAAAAGTAGGGCTATATTAATATTTGATGATATTTTGATCTCAAGATCCGTTATCGGAGGTATTGGCGGATTCAAAATAAAATTATAACCGCTATTTATATCTATCCCTTTATAAACAGTGTGAAAAGGCGGAAACGATAAAATCAAAGCAAGAATAGCAGCAGTAACGAATAATATAATTCTCTTTTCATCTCTAAAAATCTTTCTTGTATCGATAGTGGCACCATTTTTTTCTTCTTTTAGCTTCTTGGCGGCACTATTTTTCGCCTTTTCTTTATTCTTGGTCTCCTTTTCTTCTTCTTTTAACTTCTTGGCTGTCCCGCTTTTTTCCTGTTTTAACTTTTTCCAACAATCTTCACAATATATAATGCCTTCAATTTTATTTTGTGAAAGCCATCTAAGATTCTTACCACATTTAGCACAAGGTTTACCAGCCATAAATTAGCCCTCCCTGCGCCCCTCTCCATTATAGAGAAAAGGCTTCGTAAGGATACCAGTCTTTATTTCTGAGTTTCTCGACTTTTATCACAGCTATTTCACTCGTGTTGGTATTAAAAACGATCTTTCTCCCCTTCTCTCCACCAACATCTTCAGAAGCAATACTGATCATCTCTCTGATCAGAATCTTTCTGGCTGTCATGATATTTTTTAGACCGATGTTTTTTGGTGAAACCTTACGATTATATGCTCCGCCTAAAATTTGTGCTTCCAGGTGTTTTATTTTGGAACCATTATTTACCATCATGCGGATAAGTGCAATTGTAGCAACATTTCCATATTTTGCTGTAGCTTGATTTCTTTCGCCGATAAAAGGAAATTGAAAATGATTTATTCCTCCCACATTTCGCTTTCTGTCATAAATGCAAACCGAAACAGAAGATCCAAGCACCGTAGATATAACTGTAGATTTTGTGGCTAAAAACAAGTATCCGGCTTCAAGAAAATAATTGGTATGAATCAGGCTGTTTGATTTCTTAGTCACTTTCCTTCCGTATATCTAACATTATCCCTATATTCTTAAGCATACCCCAGGCTCTTTCCCGCTCTGCATCATTCACATCTCTTGACCCAAAGATTATTATTGCCTGAATCACCTCATCGTTTAGACCGGAATCTTTAAGCTCGATAATGTCTTTTGCAGTGATAAACTTGATTGATCTTATATCCTTTCCATAAACAACGGGTTCCGTATCTTTCATAAAGGAACCTTCTTTTATCAACATCCGGATGGTTTCATCACTCAATTCAGCTTTTTTAAGATCCAGAATTTCCTGAACTGTAAAGAAACATGTTTCTATGGTCTTCTCTTTTATCATCAATTGAATCGTTTTGTCGCTTATTCCGGCTTTTTTAAGCATGATGATATCTTCGCTATCCAGGCATAAACCGAAATTAAAACCAACAAAAACGAATAAGATTGTGAATATAGCGCTTAATGTTTTCTTCTTCATATATTCGTAAGCGTTCACGGCTACATATATTCTTATCTGAGAAAATCTATTAAACTAGGCTGAATTATCCTGGCTGATGCGGCCAGGGAGGCCTGATAAGCTGCTTCCTGGCTCGCTAAATCAGTCATTATTTTGATCATATC
>JAYEFW010000144.1:6074-10924 GCA_034658795.1 Thermodesulfobacteriota bacterium | reverse complement strand
ACGGCTACATATATTCTTATCTGAGAAAATCTATTAAACTAGGCTGAATTATCCTGGCTGATGCGGCCAGGGAGGCCTGATAAGCTGCTTCCTGGCTCGCTAAATCAGTCATTATTTTGATCATATCGGCGTCTTCGGTGTCGGAAAGCATCTGCGTGATATTCAGTTTGAAATCGGCCCAGTGGTTTTCAGTAGCTTCCAGCCGATTAAGTTTCGCTCCCACATTGGCCCTTGCTTTAATGATCTGATCAAGCGCATCATCAAGCGGCCCCAACTGATCAGAAATTGCGGCACTATCATTTGTTTCCAGACCAGCCTTCAATTCTCTTAAGACCTCAAAAATATTTACCTCGCTTAAAAAAAGCTCCTCTCCGTCCACATTAATGACTATCTCTACATTCTCTCCCGCGATTATACTAATCTCACCTTTATCACCGTCAGTGCCTTGTGTTGTGGTCTCAATCGAGAATCCGGTATCTTTTGGTGGCACAGCATCAGCAGCAACGTCTGCCGCACCGGCGGCAGCATTAGTTACTGTGACCATATTATTACTTAATTCAGCTCCTAAGCCGACAATTTTATTAATAGCAGCAGCGGTGTTGTCGGCAACATCCCCTGCCGTAACAGCAGATGCTATATCGACCTTTATTCCGGTATGATCGTCCACTGAAGGGTCTAGTGAATCAGTATCTACATAATACCAGACATAGTAATCTGTTGAGGGTGAGCTCAGCGTAAAGTATTTTCCACCTAAGTCTGCGGCGTCATTACAAGTAATTTCCGTAACCTCTGCATCACCATTATAACTTGCAATATAATCATCATCCCTGGAAAAAGGGGGTGTGTCGGTTTTGTGGCCTGCAAATATGTAGCTATTCTCCAGTTTGGTGTTTGCCAATTGTAATAGATGATCATATATATTTTTCACCTCTTCAGCAACGGCTTTCATGGTATCTGCATTAGCTGTTGCATTAGCCTGAGACAGAGCCAGCTCTTTTGCTCTTATGAGCGAATCGCCGACAGCATTCAGGGTAGAATCAGTGAGATCAAGCCAGGATTCACCATGAGCAATGTTTCTGTCATACTGATCAATCGCGCAAATCGTTTTTCGATAATCCAGCACCTTGCCCATTCCTATCGGATCATCGGAAGGCTTGTTTATCCTCTTGCCCGAAGAAAGTATATTTTGAGTTTTAAGGAACTGATCAATGTTTTTGAAGAGATTGCCGGTAACAGTATCTGCCATTAATTTATTGGTCACCCGCATTTTAACCTCCTGGTCGAGTGGTTGACTACTCGACTATTTCCCCGAATCATCCGATCGCCCTCAGACACGGACAAACAAGTTTGTCCATGCCACCCTAATCATCCAATCATCCATTTTTCTACTCGACCAAATCCTACACCATACTGATTACTCTGTCCAACAATTCATCGGCAACACTAATTAACCTGGCAGCAGCATTGTAACCATGTTGAAATTTGATCAAATTTACCATTTCCTCATCAAGGGACACTCCTGATACAGATTCCCGGTAATTATCCAGGTGCGTGACCATTGAAGATTGATGATCAAAATTTACCGTGGCCTTCTGCACCCCGCTTCCTACATCACTAACCAGTGAATTATAGTAATCGTCAAAGGTTGCAGTGTCACTATTCATTTTAAGTGCATTTTGCAGGTTAGCAATTTCTATAGCATTGCTGTTACCCCCAGGCAGTCCGTCGGAGCTTCCTGCTGCAGCAATATTATTAACATCATCAACATCAACTGCCATATTAGTGGCTGTTGTTCCTGTGAAAAAATTACGTTCAGCAACAACAACATCATTCAGTCCGAGACCATCTTTATGAAAATCGTTAACTTCAGTTATTATTCCTTCGGCAAGATTATCAAGCTTGCTTAAATAATCCGGAATTGTGACATCTCTTGCTTCTAGCCACCCCTTTAACTTCCCGCCGGAAATACTATCGGTAATGTCAACCAGGTTCCCATCACTATCTGTCCATGCAATATCCTGGAAATCAGAATCAACATCAGGCTGAGTGGATAAATTCCAGGAAGAGATATTTTCAATCAGCGGCCTTCCGCCGGCCACTAAAACAGTTACTTTGCCATCGCTATTTTCAAAAGAGTCTATATTAATCTTTAAAGACAACTCTTTCAGCAATAAATCACGACTGTCTCTATAGTCATTAGCATTTTGTCCGCCCACTTCGGTCAGGGCAATCTTTTGGTTTAGCCCGGCAATCCGCTCTGCAATAGAATTTATTTCTTTTACCGTTCCCATTATGCTGGTATCTATATCTGTCTGAATTTGCTCCAGATTCAAGTATATGTTGTTAAAGGTGGCTGTCATGGTCTCGCTTTTAGCCAGGAGGGCTGCTCGTCCTGCATAGTCAGATGGGTTATTAGCCAGATCCTGCCAGGCATTCCAGAACTCACTCATTGCCTGATTCAATCCATACCCTGAGGACTCGTCAAAAATTATTTCAACTCTTTCAAGAACACCTTTTTGGGTTTCCCAGTTTCCCAGATTCTGATTCTCATTGTTGATTTGCGCCCCTAAAAACCGGTCATAAATTCTTTGAATCTCCGCTGCCCTCACACCGGTTCCTGTTTGCCCAGGCTGGGATGAATATGGCTCATTTGTCTCCATATTGACTCTCTGGCGTGAATAGCCATCGGTATTCACATTAGCAATATTATGACCGGTAACATCAATTGCCTTTTGCTGGGTAAAAAGCGCTGTTCTTCCTGTGTTCAATATTCCAAAGACATTCGACATAATTAATCACCTGCCTTCCTGCAAAGCATTAATAATTCCCTGTGAAATATAATGTAGCGGAACAACTTTATCGACCCCCCCGAGATTTATAGCCTCTTTTGGCATGCCAAAGACAACTGAAGTATCTTCATCCTGAGCCATAGTGTATGCCCCGTTTTTTCTCATGGAGAGCATTCCTTTCGCACCGTCAGCTCCCATGCCGGTGAGCAACACACCAACAGCATTTCGCCCTGCGTTTTTTGCCACTGACTGGAATAATACATCTACACTGGGACGCTGATAATGAACCCTTGGTCCATCTTTGATCTTTACTAAATAGAGCGCGCCGCTTCGGTGGAGCACCATATGATGATTCCCCGGCGCTATCAAAGCTACACCAGGGACTACGCGGTCATTATCACATGCTTCACGCACTTGCATTTGACATATTTTATTAAGTCTACTAGCAAAGGCAGTGGTAAAATTTTCCGGCATATGCTGCACAATCACCGTACCCGGAGAAGTTGCCGGCATGATGCTGAGCACAGCCTCGATTGCCTTTGTTCCACCTGTAGAAGCCCCGATGGCTATTACTTTATGCGTTGTTTGAGCAAGAAGTTTTCCTGCTTGAACTTTTTCAACAACAGGATGCGAACATTCCTGATACTTATTAATTCTGGCTGATGCGGCAGCCCTGATAGCGCTAACCAGGCTTCGAGAAATATCTAATGTAGAATATGCTGATCCAGGTTTGCAAAGAACTTCCACAGCGCCAAGATCTAAGGCCCTCAAAGCATTTTCGCTGTTTTTCGGAGTAAGAGAACTCACAACAACCACGGGCATAGGGTAATGCTTCATCAGTTTTGCTAAAAACGAAAGGCCATCCATTCTAGGCATTTCCAGATCAAGCGTAATAACATCGGGCTTGAGTTTTACAATCTTATCCCGCGCCACATAGGGATCAACAGCGGTTCCGATTATTTCGATATCCTTGTACCTGGACAGCTCTTTAGTCAAAATTTTGCGGACAACCGCCGAATCATCTACAATGAGTACGTTTATCATATTTAGCTCCGCAATTTGTTGCCGATGTGAAGATTTGTGAAAAAGCTATTAGCCATTAGCTCTTAGCTGAATGAGTTATCTGTTTGATTTTTTAAGCTAAAGGCTAATTGCTAAAAGCTAACTGCTAAAAATCTTCATGAGGCCAGCGTGAACTTTCCATTAATAAACAAAAGCAGGTCGCATTCACTCTCTTCAATGTTCAGTTTCACTATGGATGCCGGTTTGTTGTCATGGTCTTCTATAGCTTTTTTTATTGCTTCAACTCCGGCAATAATAACCGGTGCATCGATATTAAAAACAACTTCCTTTCCTGCGATGGCAGGTAATAAATTGCCGCAGATGATATTTATCGTCTCTTTAAGGGCATCATGCTGTTGATCAAGTGTTGTTTCTTCATCATCCACGCCAAGCATGTTTGCGGCAAGCTCAGGAAGAAGTTGATTTGAAGCTGTCATGACAAGGGTCCCTGAAAATGGCCCAGCAAACGAAATAGTTGCCGCAACCGCAGAATCCAGGATCATGCCGCCCCTCTCATCTTCCGGAAAAGAAAACATAAAAGCCAGTTTTTCTAAAGTCTCTCCGGCCACGCGAGATAGTATCTCTTTAAGTTGCTCACTCATCGCTAACTCCTACTCCTGTAATATCTTTGACTGTATCGCGAATAATCTCAGGGGAAAAGGGTTTGTGGATGAATCTGACACCCTTATGTTGCAGTCGCTCTATACGCGTCTTGCTTCCTTCTGTAGAAACTACAATTATTGGAATTTCTTTCGTATCGGGATTCTCCTGCATCCGGTCTATCATCTCCTCGCCACCCATAACCGGCATGTTGATATCCACAACTACCAAGTCTATCCAGTGCTGGTTGAGAATATCAAGCCCCTCCTGACCGTTCACAGCTTGATAAGTCTCTCCTAATGGAAGGCCGGCCATGTGCATGGTTTTCAAGATCATAGCCCGCATGACAGCACTGTCATCTACTATAAGAATATTAATCGCCATTGTGATAACCTCTAA
>JAYEFW010000144.1:4687-5974 GCA_034658795.1 Thermodesulfobacteriota bacterium | reverse complement strand
GCTGGCAACTATTTCAAGATCATTAGTCCTGAGACCTAATCTTTTCGTCGCCAGAGGCGAAGGTTCGTAGCAAAGTCCCTCTCTCCCAACTCCAATTCCAATCATCAGGCATAATATATTAGCCACATGGACAATATCTACCAGAATATCTGTCTTGCCGGCAGAGTCAGGATCGTGATGCCACCGAACTGCATTGACAAGCGCCGGTGGAAACGACCAGCTTTTTAATATTTGAGCTCCAACTTCAGTATGGTCTGTGCCTAACACCATATGTTCAGCTACTTCAAAAGATATTCCACGGGATGCTTCTATCTCAATTTTCTCTAAGTCTTCCTTCACAAAACCGCCCAAAACCAGCTTTCCTATATCGTGAAGAAGAGCTGCCGTAAAAATCTCCTCAGAAGCGAAAATTTTTAGTTCCTTTGCCAGGTCTTCCGCTGCAACCGATACTGCAATTGAATGCCGCCAGAGTTCGCCGGCCGGCAGATCATAGCCGGAAACCGGTTTGCCCATTACAGCGTTCACACAAGAGGCCATCACCAACTGGATCAGTTTTTTCCATCCCAATAGAACTACGGCCTGATTCACTGAGCCTACCTGACACGGAAGCCCAAAATATGCGGAGTTTGTCAACCTCAGAAGATTGGCAGTAAGACCCGGGTCGTATCGCAAAATCTGTCCGATCTGAGCTGCGGTCGCATCAGGATTATCGAGCAGTTTGAGCAATTTTGCTGCCGCCTCAGGCATGCTTGGAAACGATTTCACTTTCGCTAAGATATTAAGCAGCTTTGTTTGTTTCACAGTTCACTCTCCAATCCCTTGCTACTGATAATTGTCCGCCCTGTTGAAAGGTCGAAATAAACCGTGCGGCCGCCAGTACCGCCAATATCCTTGGCATTAAGGAGTATACCATTCTTCCAGAGAAGTTTTTTTAGGATAGTGTAATTCCTATCTCCTATTTTGAACATTTCATTTTTACCCAAAGGCTGACCGCAACCTGCGGCTTTGACTATCAGTCTTGCTTTTTGCCCGCCCATGCTATATACTTTTTTGAACAACTTCGGAACACCTGTATCAACAAACATAAAAGGATTGGCCTCAGCCTTCTGAGGATTAATCTTGGATAAAGGCAACATGGCATGCAACATTCCACCTACCTGTGCTACAGGATCATAGACCGTCAACCCAAGACAACTGCCCAAAGCATATGTCACGATTGAGTCTTCTTTTTTCCCAACCTTCATATCAGCCACTACAACAACGTATCTCATGTGCACCAATTCTTAG
>JAYEFW010000144.1:0-4587 GCA_034658795.1 Thermodesulfobacteriota bacterium | reverse complement strand
TGCTACAGGATCATAGACCGTCAACCCAAGACAACTGCCCAAAGCATATGTCACGATTGAGTCTTCTTTTTTCCCAACCTTCATATCAGCCACTACAACAACGTATCTCATGTGCACCAATTCTTAGATTAGTTGATTCGTTATCATCCAATCACTCAGCAACCAGCAACTTATTTAGTAAACGTTCACGGAACATTGAAAGTAGAAAATAGAAATTGGAAATTTGGCCTTCATGCTTTTGTACTGTTCTTTCCAATTTCAAGTTTCAAGCCGTGAACGGCTACCTTATTTTCTATAGGTAGCCGGACGTATATATTTAAATTTGTGCGAAATGGCCGACAGACTCTCTGAATGGCCTACAAAAAGATAACCTCCAGGCTCTATAAGCTCCCAAAAACGATTAATCAGCTTCTGCTGGGTTGGTCTGTCAAAGTAAATCATCACATTGCGACAAAATATTACGTTGAACAGACCCTTCATCGGCCATGAATCCATCAGGTTCAGCCACGTTAATTGAACCATTGAGCTAACATTATCTTTTACCTGGTAAGCAACAGAATGCTGCTTTCGAACTTTAATGAAATATTTTTGCAAAAGCTGCAGCGGAACATCCCGTAGTGTTCCCTCTTCGTAAACAGCTCTACGCGCTTTATTCAGCATTTTTGTTGATATATCTGTAGCCAGAATCCGCACGTCCCTGGACTTTATCTGCGGCATATTTTCCATCAGCAGGATTGCCAGAGAAAAAGGCTCCTCACCTGAAGAACAGGCCGCGCTCCAAAACCTCAATTTTTGGCCTTTGAGTTCCGGCAATATCTTCTCACACAAATAGTTAAAATGCCCTGCCTCGCGGAAAAAGAATGTCTTATTGGTTGTCATCGCATCGAGCATGCAACTGAGTTCGTCTCCTCCCCTGTCGCTCTCGATGTATTTAAAATACTCTTCAAAACTTCCCATTCCTAATGCTCGCAGCCGTTTCATGAGGCGAGCCCTGACCAGAGCCTCTTTACCGTCTTTCAGATTAATTCCGGAAAACCGGTATACTAATTGGCTGACTTTCTTGAAATGCTTTTCATCCAATTCGATTGACAGTAAAGTCATAACTCGTTGCTGATTGCTGGTTGCTGGTTGCTCGTTAAATCCCTCAACTCCTCATTCCGAGTAGTTGCAAATTTCACCAGCCCGCCAACATCAAGAATCAGTCCTACTCGACCATTCGGCATAATAGCGCCTCCGGAAATCCCGGGTATATCCCGCATACTTTCTCCCAATGTCTTGATAACAACCTGCTGCCTGCCGATCAACTCATCAATGAGCAGGCCTGCCTGACTTCCGTTGTCTTCAATTACCATAACAAGTGCCCTGGCAGGATCCTGCTCAGCGCCTTTGATGTCAAATAGACTGTCCAGTCGAAACAATGGAATAAGCTTCCCCTGGAGAGCGAGCATCTCGCCGTGATTTAATACTGTTGAAAGGTCTTCTGGATCAGGCCTGAGAGACCTGACAATCGAACTTGTCGGAACAACATATATTTCGCGGCCCACACGAATAACCATTCCATCAATAATCGCCAGAGTCAGAGGAAGCCTCATTTTAAAAACGCTTCCCTTTCCGGATTCGGATTGAATTTCGACCTGTCCGCGCAGAGTTTCGATATTTCTTTTCACAACATCCATCCCCACGCCACGGCCGGATACGTCACTAACCACCTCGGCAGTGGAGAAGCCTGGTTCAAAGATCAGGTTAAATACCTCTCTATCGCTAAACGAGTTTCCATCACTAATAACTCCTCTTTCTCGCGCTTTGGCAAGGAGTTTCTCACGGTCAAGGCCTTTCCCGTCGTCTTTTATTTCTACCACTACGCTTCCCGCAGAATGATAGGCTGACAGGTGCACCGTACCATATTCAGGTTTGCCGATTTTTTTTCTGACATCAGGCAGTTCGATGCCGTGATCTACTGAATTGCGAATCATATGCACAAGTGGATCTTTAACAACATCTACCATGTTCCTGTCTATCTCTGTTTCTTCACCTTCAGTAACAAAATTGATGTTTTTACCGACCTTGCGAGACAGGTCTCTCACCAGCCGGGTCATTTTCTGGAAGGTAGATTTAAGGGGAATCATCCGCATTGACATGCCCATGTGTTGCAGTTCACGAACGATCTTGCTTGTATGGACAACCTTTTTTAAGAGTTCGTGGTTTCCACCATTGACCATAATTTCGTCCTGAGCCACCATCGAGTGGGCAATTACCAGCTCTCCCATCATATCAATCAAACGGTCTAACCGATCAGTGTTCACCCTGATTGATGATTGCACAACCTGTTTGGCGCCATGCATCTTCTTCTGTGTTCGAATCGCCTGGCCGACATGCTCTATGGATGCGGCCTTTGATTTCACAATTGCCGCTCCGATCTGTTTTTCAAAATATAAAGTTGCGGCCTCTTCGACTTTCTGCCTTTCAGCATTGCCTTGAGCCACCAAAAGGTCGCCGACTCGAGGCGTAGTTGCTTCATCAAAATCTTCAGATATACCCGCTTTTTCCGGATTTTCCAGAATACGCATCAAATCATCGTAACCTTCCGGTTTGGATAAAGGCTCGCCGCCTAAAGCTTGCTCAACAGCCTGAATGAGCTCTTTGAGCATGTCAAGAGAACGAAGCGCAAGGTCTGCGTATCCGCCGGTATAGCGTATTTCACGATCTCGAACACGACTTAAAAGCGATTCTGCGTGATGGGCCATTTCCGATATGATAGTAAGCTCCATAAAGGCAGCGGTCCCCTTGATGGTATGAAAAGCGCGAAAAACAGTGCCCACTGCATCCATATCATCCGGGTCATTTTCAAGAGTTAACAGGGCCTCTTCGGCGTTTGTGATTAAATCAATTCCTTCAGTAATAAACTCGCCAATCAGTTCGAGATCCGCGTCTTCAGGCATGTAATCGGATACCGGCTTTTCAGCGGCCTGCTCGTCCTGCTCTACAACAAAATCAACCTCCTTATTCCCATTTTCCTCCACCACACCTGCCTGATCGTCAGTTACTCTCGCTTCAACGCTGCCGGTGATCCCCTCTCCGCTATTCTCCCCCATCTCATCCATAGCTTTTTCAATAAAATTACCAACTTCGGTAATAGTAGACTCAAGATCGGAAACATCAGCTTTAATAACTTCTTCAATTTTTTGAGCAGCCTGAATAATATTTTTCCGAGAAGATTCAGGGTATGATCCATCAGCAACAATAGCGTTTAGCGATTGCTGCAAACCAGTCAATCCTTTGATGTCATCCGGTTCAAGTTGAATCAGAAGCGCAGCCGCATCATTAAGTGTCAAGCAGCTTAGCTGCAAGTCACATTGAACCGGGTCTTTGTTCAAAATGTTTCCTAACGCATTACCGGCTTCACTAATAAGAAGCCGGCTATCCGGAGTATCCGACAGATATCGCCCTGAGGCTGTCAATGCACCCGATATGGCATCAACAAGGGATAAAGAGTCAGCAACGGATTTGTCAGATAAAGCTCTCACTCCCTCTATACAAAGACGGAGAATGTTAACCAACTCAGTATTTTCACCCGAAATATCCTGAATCACTCTTTCCAGTTGAGAACGAATATTGTTCCATGCATCGCTATCATTTAAGCCAACCGTATCTATATCTTCTTCGATCTTCTCGATCATAAAGGTAATTTTTTCGTCTATCTTGTGCATAACTGATTCCTTAATTAGTCGAGTAGTCGACTAAATTTGAGCGGAAAGAACCTTCCCGCTTTGATCATTAACTTGAGTCTTACCGGTCTGGCAATAAACTGGAATGGGTGCAATTAAATTATCTAATAAGGACAATGAACTTCCAACAAGTTTAAGAGAGTGCACTATTAGGGACTTATTGCTATTATTAACATCCTGGATACTTTGTGTCAGCGCTAAAAGATTGGAACGGCATTCCTTTAACCGGGTGGAGTAAGGCTCTTCTGACAATTGAGATAATTTAGATAAGGTAAGACCCTGAAGCTGGCATCCTATAGAATCAGCCACCCTCTCCTGCATGCGCTGCCTTTGTTCTTCCAGTATCTGAATTTTCAGGAGCAAATTCTCTTTTTCTTTAGCAGCCTCATTCAACTCTTTCAGTTTTAAATCCACTACCGCCCTATTCTCTTTTTGGACGACTAAAAGCAACAATTGATAAAAATCTGTTTCCTCTTCAAGCAGACATAAAAATTTATTAAACAGCAAATCCATTCTATAATTCGTCAATTCATCAATTCGTTGACTCATGTAATCCACCGATCATCGATTCGTTCATATAGACTTTCAGATAAATAATTTCACTGCCTATGCATCACAGCTTCAGGCCACCTTTGCCCGATCTCAAATCACAAAAATATCGAAATAGCCTGCTATTCCTTCAACTTTTGTGATTTGAGATCGAACAAATTTGACCCAAATCTATGCGCCTACTTGGGGGAAGTTATTTCGTCCACGTTCCTTATCAGTCAAAATCCTCAACGACGTACACATCAGCACGACTTACTCAGATTTTTCCTTATAGCCTTGTGAAATGAATTATCTGAAAGTCTATAGCATTTCG
>JAYEFW010000143.1:0-3720 GCA_034658795.1 Thermodesulfobacteriota bacterium | reverse complement strand
CTTCACGGCAAAAAAGCCTTTTATGTTTACAATCAGCATTTAAACTTCACAAATATTTGTCTGAACCGATGTCTGTTCTGCGCATTTTCAAGAGATGACGGCGGCAAAGATGCCTTTACACTCTCCATTGATGATGTACGATCAAGGCTTATGGAACGTATCAATGAACCTGTTCGCGAATTACATGTTGTTGGAGGACTTAATCCTTCCCTTTCGTTTGACTATTATATCGAACTTCTCAATACCATTAAGGAAGTCCGTCCTGATTCAACTATTAAAGCTTTTACAGCAGTAGAAATAGACCATATTGCCAAAGTTGGCGGCTTATCAATAGAAGAAACAATTGCCGAATTAAAAAAGGCCGGACTTGAAATGATCCCGGGCGGAGGCGCTGAGGTCATGAGCGACAGAGTCAGAAAAAAGCTTTTCCCAAAAAAAATAGACAGCAACAGATGGCTTGAAATAATGGAAGCATTACACAGTGCAGGATTAACATCAAATGCAACAATGCTCTATGGCCATATAGAAACACTTGATGAACGCGTTGATCACCTTATAAAATTAAGAGAACTTCAGGATAAAACAGGAGGGTTTACAGCATTTATCCCTCTTGCTTTTCACTCACAAAATACAAGGCTGTCGCATCTTCCAAGCACTACGGCATTTGACGATTTAAAGAACATAGCCCTGGCGCGTCTTATGCTTGATAATTTCAGCCATATAAAGGCCTATTGGGTTATGATAGGCGAAAGGCTGGCACAGGTTGCTCTTTCATTTGGAGCCGATGATCTGGATGGTACAATAATTGAAGAAAAGATCACGCATATGGCTGGAGCAAAATCAGCAAAAGGTCTAACCCGTGCCCAGATGGAACATCTTATATCTTCGGCAGGTTTTACGCCGGTTGAACGTGATTCTTTTTATAGAGTTTCAGATAAATAATTTCACTGCGTTATCAGTCGTCGACGTATAACTAATACGCCTTCCTCCTTCTGGCCTTGTGAAATGAATTATCTGAAAGTCTATAAAATTGTTATAAAAGTTTACGGTTGCTCAAAACATAAAACCGTTAACTGTAAACCGTGAACCGTGAACCGACAACCTTAGTAGATTAGTTACAAAATATGAATAATTTAGACAAAATAATAGAAAAAGCAGCATCAAACGAGCGTATCGACTTTACAGAAGCACTTACATTGCTCAACGACGCTGAACTTCTTACGCTGGCAGAACTGGCAAATAAAAAAAGGCAGCATCTTAACCCTGAACTGGTTGTTACCTTTGTGGTTGACCGAAATATAAATTATACCAATATCTGTATTTCCGGATGTCTTTTCTGCGCATTTTTTTGCCCTCCGGGACATGCTGATGCTTATGTAATATCAAAAAAAGAGCTTAAAGAAAAAATCGAAGAAACTCTATCTCTCGGAGGAACTCAGATTCTTCTTCAGGGCGGACTCAATCCTTCACTCTCGCTTGATTACTACATTGATCTTTTAAAATTTATAAAAGACAATTTCCCTATTCATATACATGGATTCTCTCCACCAGAGATAGTTTTTATAGCGGAAAAATCCTCCCTATCCTTTAAAGATACTATAAACAAACTCATTGACGCGGGACTGGGCTCCATACCCGGCGGCGGTGCTGAAATACTTGTGGATGAAATCAGGGAAAGAACATCCCCAAACAAGTGCACTGTTGATCAATGGTTAGAAGTTATGAAGACAGCTCATGAATGCGGGCTTAGAACCACGGCCACAATGATGTTCGGACATGTGGAAAAGCCGGAACATATAATTGAGCATCTCATGAAAATCCGCAATCTACAGGATAATACAGGCGGTTTTACCGCATTTATCCCCTGGACATTTCAGCCTGACAATACTCGTATAAAAGTAGAAAAAGCCACGTCTGTAGAATATCTTAGAGTACTTGCTGTAAGCCGATTGTTTCTGGATAACATACAGAACATACAGGCTTCATGGGTAACACAGGGGGACAAAATCGTCCAGACAGCACTTGTATTTGGTGCAAACGATCTTGGCAGTTCAATGATAGAAGAAAATGTTGTAGCCGCTGCAGGAGTAAAGTTCAGGCTGCCAAAAGAAGAAATGATCCGTCTGATCCAGGATGCCGGCTACAGAGCAGCCCAAAGGGATTGCTTTTATAATATTATTAAACCGCATTGATCATGAACTCCCCTGTAATACACAAAGCAAAATGGGTGGTGATCGATCCGTGGACAATTATTAATGACGGTTATATCAGGGTTGAATCAGGGTTAATCAAGGAAACAGGCAGGGGTTCATGCAGCGGACATATTATTGATCATGGTCCAGGCGCGCTTTTGCCGGTTCTGGTAAACGCCCATACACATCTTGAACTTTGTGCTTTAAAGGACAAAGTGTTAGCTGAAAAAGGATTCAGGAACTGGGTTGAAAATTTAATTAATTTGCGCAATTCAGCCAGCACAAAAAATCTTAAAACCAGTGCAATAAATGGTGTCAAAGAGCTTATTGAATCCGGATGCGGTGTTATAGGTGAAATATCCACACTTGGCCTGACATGGAAAATAGTATCAAATTCCAGCCTCAGGGGTGTATGGTTTAGAGAATTTTTTGGTAATGTTTTACCTGAAGAAATAGCATGTAACAAAAACAAATTATTAATAAAATCAATTGCAGGCCATGCACCACACACCCTGTCCCCTGAACTTCTTGCAGATTTAAAAAATATTACACGTAAAAAAAATATCCCCTTTTCCATTCACCTGGCTGAATCTGAAGATGAAATAGAGTTTCTGCAAACAGGAAAAGGCAAATGGGCAGAGTTTCTGTCAGAAAGAAGAGTTGATTTTTCAGGTTGGGGACTGCCGGTCGAAACCCCGGTCAGATATCTTGAAGATCTTGGAGTTCTTGACGAAAATACTATAGCTGTACATCTTATCCATACGGACGAAAAGGATTTTGAAATACTTTTGCGCCACAATGTCCGTGTATGTCTCTGTTTAAGAAGCAACTTCAATCTTCATAACATGCTGCCCGACATTGCAGGCATGCTTAAAGCCGGAATAAAGCCCTGTCTTGGTACAGACAGCCTGGCAAGTGCGGACTCATTAAGTATATTTGATGAGATGACTTTTGTATCAAAATCTTTTCCCTCTATACCACCGGCTGAAATCCTTGCAATGGCAACACTTAACGGCGCAAGCTCTTTAGGATTTGGTGAAATGTTTGGCTCTCTGACACCTGGAAAACGTGCTGCTTTTGTTTATGTGCCGGTTAATGTTTCAAGCAAATCAGAACTTCAGCGAGCTCTTGTAAATGCGAATTTCAAGGGGTCTTGTAAAACAATATTACAATAAATGAAATATCAATTTGAAAATAACCTGAAAGTTCTCCATATCAATTTGGGTCGTATAGTTTATATGAATGCAGCACCGGTATATTATGAGATAGATAAGTGCCCGAAATTCGACTGGCTGAAAATTGTAAGCGCACCGCCTTCAATTTTAAATAATATGATGGCAAAAGACGAGCTCGACATAAGCCCTGTATCATCTATTGCTTATGCAAAACATCAGGATGAATGGCTGCTTCTGCCCGACCTGTCAATCTCCTGCTTTGGAAGAGTTATGAGTGTCATTCTTGTAAGTAAAAAGCCTTTCGAGGCCTTAGATAATAAAAAAGTGCTGATTACAGACAAATCTGCGGCAGC
>JAYEFW010000142.1:0-3758 GCA_034658795.1 Thermodesulfobacteriota bacterium | reverse complement strand
AGGACAATGAAATCCGGCAGATACGTCCGCATCTCAGATCCATAGCGGTACGGAACTTCCAGCCCAAGGTTATGGTTCTTGACATATGCCTTTACCTTTGGATGGGATTCCGCCACGCGGCAGAATTCTGCCTCCCAGTCGCTGTCAAGAATCACCCAGTTAATATGACATCGACGTGCATCTGTTTGCCAGCGGCTCTTTTTGTACCTATTATTTTAATGGCTTGGGTCATTTTAATAAGTTCTTCTGGTGAATAAACAGGAATTTTTGCATACTTAAAACCAACGGCATCTCTCGTTACTATAGCTTTGGCGCTTGCATGGCGAGCAGATTCATATAAAAGCGCATCCTCAAAATCTGTAAATTTTGAATTTATTGCTGCCTCCAATACAGCTCTGTTGACAGGCGCGATAGCAAAAATAGATAAAAGCTTCGATATCTCCTCTTTTGCTTGTTTTTTACCAACAACCTTGGTTGCAAGGTAGAAAAAGGTATTTTTTATAATCTTCTTCTGACACCTTTCCTTTTTTGAGTGACCCTCTCAGAGAACGTGTTAGAGGAGAAATTTCTCTTTGCCTGCCTGATAACTTCTTGTCAATGAGCGCAAAATAATCAGCAACAATTTTAGAAACAGATTTACCGGTTTTGGCTGAATATGACTTTGCACTTTGAATTAAATCTTCATCAAGCCGTAATGTTAATTTAGAATTCATAAAGCACCTCAAAATATAATGACGTATAAAATATTTTGTATATGTACGCCACTAAAATAAGTTTGTCAAATTTGGATAACCAAACTCACCGACAGCGATGGCCGTCACTGTCGCGTTTGAAATGAAGGATGCCGGAAAAAGCATGATTTTCATCACTCCAGATTAGAGCTATTGTTATTTAATTTATATGATAGTATGGTATTTAAATATACGCCAACAGTTTATGGTTTACAATTAATGGTTAAAATGCTTCAGTCATTGCATTTTTCATTGAAAACACCGTAAACCTAACAACCTGAGTAGTTACAGTAAATGACTCACAAAAAACATCTGCATTACAAATATATTTTCGGACCGGTTCCCTCACGGCGGCTTGGTTTATCTCTGGGCATTGATCTTATGCCTCACAAGACATGCACGCTCAATTGCGTTTATTGTGAGTGCGGAAGAACTACAAATCTTACCCTGAAATGCAAGGAATATATACCAGTAGAACTGCTGCAGGAAGAACTGAAAGACTTTTTATCCAGCAACCCAAAATTGGATTTTATAACCTTTTCAGGTTCCGGCGAACCCACACTTCACATAGGAATCAAAGAGATTGTAAATTTTATAAAAAAAGATTATCCAAAATACAAGATCGCCTTGCTTACAAACAGCACACTTTTTTTTCAGCCGGACGTCAGAAAACGAATCGCTGGTGTTGATATAGTAATAGCGTCTCTTGACGCTGCTTCAGAAAAAAACTTCAAAAAAATTAACAGACCGCATCCTGGGCTGAACCTCCCCAGAATAATCGAAGGCCTGGTTTCTTTAAGAAAGGAATTTGCAAAACAACTCTGGATGGAAGTCTTTCTTGTGCCTGGAATAAATGATAACAGGGATGAGCTTAATAGAATAAAAAAGACTTTAAGCTTGATTTATCCTGACAAAATTCAATTAAATACGCTTGACAGGCCTGGAGCTGAAAGCTGGGTTAAGCCCGTTTCCCAAAAAGACTTATTAGATACGGCATCATTTTTAAATGGGGCAGATGTAATAAAGCGTCTTGATTCAAGGCCAAATGATGGGGTTCTTAATAAAGATGACTGCAACTATCTTCTATCCATCATAAAAAGAAGACCATGTACGGCTGAAGATATTTCAAAAATTTCGGATAGTAACCTTGAAGAAATATACAGGTATCTTGACGCTCTTATTGAAAAGGGATTAATCATAAAAAAAAATATGCCGAGAGGTGACTTTTACACGGCTACAAAAGGGAGAGGTTGATTATGCCGGTTTTTCAGTGGAAAGGAAAAAATAAAAAAAATGAGATTAAGAAAGGGGAGATGGATGCCCCTGATGAAGCGACTGTAAAAGCCAATCTTACCAGACTCAGGATAACTCCAACCAAGATCAAGCAAAAACCAAAAGATCTGTTTGAGAACATTTCCTTTCTTCAACCTAAAGTTAAACAAGCTGATGTAATAATTTTTTGCAGGCAGTTTTCCACTATGATCGACGCTGGCCTTCCAATAATTCAGTGTCTTGAAATACTCTATTCCCAGCAGGAAAACAAAACATTTAAAGATATATTGAAAAGTATAAAGGAATCGGTGGAAGGTGGCGAAACCCTTGCAGAAGCTTTAAAAAAGTATCCCAAACAATTTGACAATCTCTTTGTAAACATGATTGCCGCCGGCGAAGCAGGCGGTATACTTGATACTATTCTGAGAAGACTGTCGCATTACATGGAAAAGGCGGCAAAGCTTAAAAGCCAGGTGAAAGGCGCAATGATATACCCGCTCATAACGATTATAATAGCTATAGTCGTAATTGCCATAATAATGGTATTTGTTATTCCCGTTTTTAAAGAAATGTTTGAAGGCATGGGAGGCAGTCTGCCCCTTCCTACTCAGATTGTTGTTTCTATGAGTGATTTTGTAAAAAATAATATACTGTATATAATAGGATGTTCCGGTTTCACAATATTTGCCTTAAAAAAGTATTATAATACTAAAAAAGGAAGAATTCTTTTAGATGATTTATCGCTCAATCTGCCGGTATTTGGAACGCTGATACGCAAAGTCGCCGTAGCCAAGTTCACACGAACCATGAGCACCATGCTTACCAGCGGAGTAGCAATTCTGGACGCACTCAATATAGTAGCAAAAACAGCCGGGAATAAAACAATTGAAAAAGCCATATACGACGTACGTTCCGATATAGAGGAAGGTCGTACAATGGCTGACCCGCTTTCTGAAAGCGGAGTCTTTCCTTCGATGGTATGCCAGATGATCGCGGTCGGCGAATCAACCGGCGCCCTGGATCAAATGCTGTCAAAAATTGCTGATTTTTATGACGAAGAAGTCGATCAGGCAGTTGAAAACATGACAGCAATGATAGAGCCGTTTATGCTGGTTTTTCTGGGCGTTACCATTGGAGGCCTTGTCATCGCAATGTATCTGCCCATATTCAAGATGGCTTCTATAGTAGGGTGATAAAAAGTGCCTAAAGTGAGCTAAAGTATATTAAAGTGCCTAAAGTTGTGGTACGCCTTCGGCGTGTTAATTGATAACACTATACTATGAGTCTGCCCCATTGTGTATTAATGACTTAAGAAATCTATATCAAATGGCGGAATTCATTGACTTTAGGCACTTTAGCTCACTTTAGGCACTTTTATGTTCAACAACTTAATCTTGACACATAGTTATAAATTGGTTAATAAATACGGCTTAACTTTTTTTTGTAATAGTTCGGCCACAAAGGCACCAACTTGCCTGCGACAGGCAGGGGTTATAATATAATTATCTGAAAATCTATATTTTAAAATAGGTATTGAGTGGAAATGGATAAAACAAGCGACATAATTGAGACACGAAGAAAAAAACTGGCTGAGTTAAAAGACAATGATATCAATCTGTTCCCAAATGATTTTATTGTTTCGCATACTGTTAAGGATTTGAGTGATGCCATAGAAGAGTCACAGCATTCGATTAAAGAAGATGCTGTTTTTATTGTTGCGGGCCGAATGATGGCAATTAATCGTTTTGGAAAGGC
>JAYEFW010000141.1:0-3771 GCA_034658795.1 Thermodesulfobacteriota bacterium | reverse complement strand
TCTGATAATGATGGTAACCTTTTACTCGAAAGAATAGCTGTCGGTGATCATCTTCTTGTTGGAGGTGATAACATGGATCTGGCCCTTGCGTATTCCGTTTCAAGACAGATGGCTGAAAAAGGCAATAGACTCGATTCATGGCAGATGCGTGGTCTTTGGCACAGTTGCCGCAAAGCAAAGGAAAATATATTATCTGATCCTGAAAAAAAGAACTATCCTGTGACAATACTGGGCAGGGGAAGCAGCTTGATAGGTGGTACAATCAAGACAGAACTTTCAATGAATGAAGTGCAGCAGCTTATTCTTGACGGTTTTTTCCCACAGTGTGAGATAACTGCCGAGCCAATAACAAATCAAAAGACAGGTCTAAAGGAGATTGGCCTTTTGTATGAAGCAGACCCTGCAATCACGCACCACCTCGCACATTTTCTTGGCAGGCATAAAATTGATGGTGAAAGTAACAGGTTGCCGAATGCCATCCTTTTTAACGGCGGCGTTATGAAAGCTGATCCTATAAAAAAACGCATAAAGGAAGTATTATCATCCTGGGCTGGATATGGAAGTTCCTCATCTATCAAAGAGATTGATACAAAAGATTTTGATTTGTCTGTTGCAAGGGGGGCGGTTTATTATGGCCTGGCAAGGCGCGGAGACGGCATACGCATTCGAAGCGGTCTTGGCCAGTCATACTACATTGGTATTGCTGCATCAATGCCTGCGGTGCCAGGTATGCCTGCTCCAACAAGGGCACTTTGTGTTGCACCTTTCGGTATGGAAGAAGGAACAAAAGCGAAACTTGAAAATCAGGAATTTATTATTGTGGTAGGTGAACCTGTAAAATTTGATTTTTTAGGATCATCATTAAGAACTAAAGATTCACTCGGTACCGTGGTTGATGACTGGGAAGATGAGATTAACGGAATTAATGAGATAGCAACAATTGAGACCACGCTGGATGGAGATTATGGCAGCGTTATTCCTGTAAATCTCGAAATAGATATAACAGAAGTCGGAACTCTTGAATTATGGTGTGTTGCCAGGGAGGATGACCGCAGATGGAAGCTGGAGTTTAATGTTAGGGAGAAAGAAAATTTTGGACATTCTTGAGAAACATTTCATAATAGGTATTGATTTAGGGACTACCAATTCTGCTGTATCGTATGTGGATCTTCTGGCGGATGCAAAAAAGGAGTATAAAATAAAGATATTTAAAGTTCCTCAGCTTACAGGTTTTGGAGAAGTTTCCAGACTTCCGGTTTTACCATCGTTTCTCTATATTCCGGGGAAGTATGATATTTCAGAGGAGGCTGTATCACTTCCATGGATAAGTAATGGAAAAAACTTTGTCGGAGCTTTTGCAAGAGATCATGGGGCAAAAGTACCGGGCAGACTTGTATCATCTGCAAAAAGCTGGCTTTGCCACAGTAATGTGGATAGAAAAGCCCGGATTCTTCCCTGGGGAGCAGGTGATGAGGTATTTAAAATTTCACCTGTTGAGGCTACCGCATCATACCTGAAACATATAAAAAAAGCGTGGAACAGCTCAAAAGGCGATGATGAGGATCTATATCTTGAAAACCAGATAATAATTATAACTGTGCCTGCCTCATTTGATGAAGTTGCACGTGATCTTACAGTTGAAGCTGCATCAATCGCGGGTTTAAGTAATGTAACTTTACTGGAAGAACCTCTTGCAGCTTTTTATAGCTGGTTGATTCGTCATGAGCATAATTGGAATAAATTTGTAAATCCGAATGAGCTTATTCTTGTCTGCGATGTTGGGGGCGGGACTACTGATTTTACATTGATAACTTTGAGAGAGGTTGAGGGAAGCCCCAGGTTCGAGAGGATAGCGGTTGGAGATCATTTAATCCTCGGAGGTGACAATGTTGATCTTGCACTTGCAAGCAATATAGAACGGCGTTTGTCCAAAAAAAGGATATCTTTAAGCGGGGACAGGTGGAGAACTCTTTGCCATCAGTGCAGAAAGGCCAAGGAAAATATTTTAAACCAAGATGCAAAATCAGAAAAAATTACATTAATGGGGGAGGGCAGCAAGCTTATTGCGGGAACGCTTTCAGCAGAACTCGGGCGTAAAGAGATTGAGAAAACAGTGTTGGAAGGTTTTTTCCCGCTTGCTGATCCAAAAGACATAAAGAAAATAAATATCAGGGAAGGAATAACTGAATTCGGTCTTCCATATGAACAGGAGCCAGCCATAACAAGGCATCTCGGTTATTTCCTGAATAAACATAAAGAGGATGTTATAAAAGTATTAAACAGACAAGATTATGCTCCTGATCTTATCCTCTTTAATGGCGGATCATTAAAACCTGCTGTTATTCAAGAAAGAATAAGAGCAGCCATACGTTACTGGTTTAAGAACAAATTAAAAGATGAACGTCCAACATCGAACGTCCAACATCGAACGTCGAATAATGAAGAAAAATCTGATTTTTCTTCTGATTTTCCTAGAGTATTGGAAAATACAGATCCTGATCTTTCTGTTGCGCTTGGTGCATCATACTATGGCCTTGTTAAGATTGGAAAGGGAGTGCGGGTTGGAAGTGGAAGTGCAAGAGCTTATTATCTCGGTGTTTCAAAAAAAGAGTCAGATAGTATTGAAGGGCTGCCAAAAAAGACTGATAAAAAACTTGCTGTCTGTCTAATAGAACGCGGTCTTGAGGAGGGCACAACTATTGAGCTGAAGGATAAAAAATTTGAGGTTCTTGCAAATCAGCCGGTTAGTTTTGATATTTACAGCTCAAGCTTTCGTTCAGGAGACAGATGCGGTGGTCTTGTCGAGATAGACGATTCCTTGACTTGCCTTCCGCCCATACAAACAGTTGTTCAGTATGGGAAAAAGGGCGTTAAGACAAGGATTCCCGTTCGGATTGAATCAGACTATACTGAAATGGGCACACTCGCTCTATGGTGCCGTTCTCTGACAAGCAATCATCGCTGGAAAATGCAGTTTCAATTGCGTGACGCATTAACACCTGTAGATATTACTGACAAAGAAACATTTGAAGACTCTATTGTGGATGAAGTTCTTTTATATGTTGGAAATATTTTTTCAGACAGAACAGATAGCAGTGCGCTTAAAAATTTAAGTAGGGTTATAATAAAAAAAGTCGGAAGATCCAGGGAAAGATGGCCGCTTGGATTTATTCGGAGAATTTCCGACGAGCTGATTAAACTTGTTGAAACTCGCACTTTTGGGCCCGAACATGAAAGCAGGTGGCTTAATCTGATTGGATTTTGTATGAGGCCGGGATTTGGAGATGGTTTTGATGAGTATCGGGTAAAGAGTTTATGGAAGATTCATAAGCATGGTACTATTCATTCAAAAAATGCACAGGTATGTTCTGAATGGTGGATATTGTGGAGAAGAGTGGCAGGGGGGCTTAGCGCAGGGCAGCAAAGACAGTTCATTCAGGAACTTGCTCCCATTATAATGCCTAAGAAAGGAACAAAGAGCAGGATCCCGCACCAGGAGCGTCTGGAAATCTGGATGGCGGTTGCAAATATGGAAAGGCTCCTGGTAAAAGATAAGATTCAATGGGGGCGTATGCTTCTTTCAGAGATTAAACCCAAAAAATGCAAACCCCAGTATTTATGGTCTCTTTCGCGAATAGGCGCTCGTGAACTTCTTTATGGCCCTGTTGACAGGGTAATACCACCCAAAGAAATATCTTCCTGGATTGAAGAAATACTGTCTAAGACGTGGCGCAACCCAAAACCGGTTGGTATGGCAATCGCTCAACTGGC
>JAYEFW010000140.1:0-3800 GCA_034658795.1 Thermodesulfobacteriota bacterium | reverse complement strand
CCCTCATCCTGGCAGAACGATCAAGACAACTATAAACAAAATGAACAAAAGTAGTGCCATAACGAAGATTTTTAAAAAGTAACATGCTGTAATTAAAGGCTTTGTTTTTTTTATTCGAAAAGATGGGCTAACTGAAGCAGGAGATATCAAGCTGGTTGATATAAATAATATTTCCAGCGTCTCATTTGATCATACCATTAAGCTTGATGACAGGGGATATCCTGTCTGTGATAAATCCATTGAAGCCTTGTTTCTCCTTGAACGCAAATTATCAGGAGGATCTTTACTCATAGATACCCCTCCTTACAAAATATTCCTTGATCCGAAAAGGATGAAAGAAGTCAAAGTAATAGAGAAAAAATTCCACGAATCAATGGAGGGCTCTAAGTACTATTGGCCTTTTTATAATACAAATTAAATGTAATAGTTCACCACCTCAGTAATTTACTTATTGTTTACAATTTTCAGTGAAACTCCGTGTTGTTCTGTGGTAACCTATTACGATTAAAGAAGTTCGTGGAGTTTTTGTAGAAGGTCATCATATTCGCTGTCACTGAAACAGAATTTAAGCGTGGTGAATTTTTCACGCAGCTTTTTGATCTGATCAACAACGTTGCCATTATTCATTACGACTTCATGGACAAGACTTGCCAGTAATTGAAAGTCTTTTTCTTTCATTCCAAAGCGGGTCATTTCAGATACACCCATCCTCAATGCCCCTGAAGCGGTAAACCCTTCTTCATCCGTACTTGCCTGATAGTTGCATATGATGTTGTTTTCTTCAAGCCGGTTTGCGATTTTCGGACCGCGGCTGTAGCCGACATGTAGCAGCACCTGATGAGTTTCTGTAAAGTCAATTGCCGGGTCTCCTGCGACATCCAGACCACAGTCTTTAAGCGCACGGGCAAATGATTTGGCATTGGCGATAACCTCAGGCTGGTATTTGTCTTTGAAGTAATTCATCTCGTATGCAGCCATCAGCAAACCAAGCAGAGTACCCAGGTGATGGTTGGACACAGAGCCAGGGAATGTTCTCCGAACAAGAGATTCCCAGAGCCCATAGAATTCCTCGTTTTCTTTGAAATTTGACCCAGCAACACCGCGCTGTGTGCCAAAAAAGGTTTTATGGGTAGACCCTGTAACTATGTCGGCACCTTCAGCAAACGGCTGCTGAAAGTGAGGACCAATAAGCCCCAGAACATGTGCCATATCGTACATTACCACAGACTTGATAGCCTGAGTATTTAGAAACTGACGAATCTCTGCGACAGGTTCTTTATGTATGACCATGCTTTTCCCGAAAATAATAAATTCAGGCCGGTACTCATCAATTAGTTTCAGAGTCGCTGCTACGTCAATCTTGAAGGGGTTGTCGGCCAGTACTGGAAAATTTACAACAGCAGGTTTTTCCGTACGGGGATCCCTTGCTACATAGTCCTTCAGCGCACCCATTGGCTGGGCGCTCAGGTGTCCACCCTTGCCGATGTGGTTGTGCATTACCTGACGAATTCTGCGTGGTTCAGCCTTGCGGTCGGCGCGGTTAATGAAATCGATCATTGCACTGAAAACAGCGGTATTTGCCATTTGACCGCTGATAAGACGTGTCTCTATATTATCGCAGCCTAAAAATTTTCGCATTTCTTCTTCCAGCATCCGTTCGACTTTACATATAAAATCGGTTCCCTGGTAATAGAAGATATCAGCGTCGTAGAATGCAATGGACTTTTTGTGTTCCGCATAACGGAAGGCCGGGTCCATTACAGACAAAAGCCTGGCCATCGGCGAGATCGTCATTTCTGATGGAATCAGATTGATGCAGCTTTTCTGCCGCCAAAGAGTATTCTCCAGGGTTTTTTCAAGCAATCTGCTGACCCTGGATTGTGTATCTCCGGCAGGAAGCTCCTTTTTGGCCAATTGTTGATCAAATACTATGGGACGGGCGTAAGGAGGCGCTTCTGAACGCATGTGGTGCTTGACTACAACAGCATCAACGGTTTTACCTCGAATTTCTATTGCGAGCTTTTCGTCTTCAAGAATGTCGCTGTCTATGTATCCCAGACATATGGAACGTAACTGATGATGGTCGGTTTGCGAAGATGACAGACCTTCACCCTCTACAGTCCAAAGCGGTACCATTGTGCCGCTTGTGATGTAACCTACATGTTTTTCGCCTTTGAATACTTTTGCGCCCTCACGGGCAATACCCCGTCCTGTAACGGCAATTGGCTTAATCATACGCGGCAGGTCATTTATCAGTGAGTAGTCGCGCGAGACTATTTTTTTAATAGCAATGAACTGCTTGATTAGCTTGGAATAGCCTATATAATTACCCTTTAGCAAAGAAAAACTAACTGCAAACTTTGCAAGTGGGCAGGCTATTATAGGTATTTCCTTTCCATCAGGATCAATTCCAAGCTCATGACCATAGAGAGGCAAGCCGGCTTCCAGGCGGAGTGTATCTCTTGCGCCAAGACCTATAGGGGCCGCTCCTTTGGCAATGATTTGGTCCCACACCATCAAGGCATTTTCACGACTGATAAACAGCTCGAAACATAAAGGCTCACCAGTATAGCCTGTGCGGGCTATTTTCACCGTGGCTCCTGAAATATTTACAATGCTGACTGCATTTCTGATAGGCTCGGGAAGTTTGCCATGCCCAATAATTTCTTCCATTATATATCGGGACATTGGTCCCTGAAGTGCAATCATGGCAATATCGCTGGTTTTGTCAATAAGCTCAACGTTTTGAAAGTCTTTAAGCTGTAAGTTCAGGAGTTCCCAGTCCTTTTCGAGATTAGCTGCATTGACTACCAGAAGATACTCTTCCTCTACAAAACGATATAGATAAGCATCGTCAACCGCGCCTCCATTTTCATTTGGAATAAGCGTATACTGGGCACCGGTTTCCCTGATATTAAGTGCTTCAGCATTATTGGTTAAAACGTGTTGAAGAAATTCCAGTGCTCCGGTACCCCGGACGATAAATCGTCCCATATGGGATACATCAAAAAGTCCTGCTTTTTTGCGTGTAGCCAGATGCTCTTCCAAAATGCCGGCAGGATAGAAAATCGGCATTTCCCAACCGCTGAATTCTACTATCTTTGCACCAAGAGCGACATGTCTGTCATAGAAAATAGTTCGTTGAAGTCCGCTCATGAATTAGCTCCTTTTATTTGATGTAACTTTAGTCCGTTGAAAAAATCTGACAGGATAAACAGGATAAACAAGATAATGAAATACAAAGAATTGACTAAAAAATCATAGGTATGAGTTTTTATGTTTTAATCCTAAATATCCTGTTAATCAAAGAAGTCTCTTTGAAAGACCTTGTTACCATTTGATAAGTTTAGACGAGATGGTTAGTATCAGCCTTAACCGGTTTCGTCAACTCAAGAAGAAAACCAAAATCCTTCATCAAAAAAATTATTGGCAAGATCATAATTGCATATTAAGGTGATTTGGCAAAACAGAAGGAAGGGTCGGCTTAACACCTCCCAATCATTCTGAAAAACAACCTTAAATACATCGTTACCAGTATCCAGAAGAAGAAAGTGTTATGCCATACAAAAAGAACATATTAACATTGCTGTTAACAGTAGTAATTATTTTAGCATTTGGTGTGAATTCCCATGCTGGATTCCCGTGCAAAGAGTGCCACAGTAAACGCCCCGGGGCTGTGGCTATGCACAAGGCTGTCCAGGGATACGACTGTTTTATCTGTCATGTGCGTGGAGAAAAGCTAAGGCAAAAAGGAGGGATACCCAAGGAAAAGCATGAAACCTTCTTAAGACAGCGAACAA
>JAYEFW010000139.1:0-3816 GCA_034658795.1 Thermodesulfobacteriota bacterium | reverse complement strand
ACTTTTAATCACTACCTTTATCGCTGAGCATCATGACATCCTAAACAGCCGTATTCGTCACCGCTTCCGGCATCCTGTGTGCTATAAGCCCACCTCAGGAGATCATTACTAGCCGTGCCATGCGCACGATGGCAGGAAAGGCAGGTTGCCTTTTTGTTAGTTATATCGAATGTTGCATCATCGTAACCCACAGGATTGTGCTTGTAATCATCCCCGTCTGGGATATAGCCGGTGTCGCCTATTTCCCATGTCGTGGGAATGGCTACGTCTGTTGGGTGTCTGATCCAAGGGCTCGCTGATCCAGAATCGCCAGTAGTTCCGCTCTCGTTATGGAAATCACCGTGGCATTTAGCGCACAACTCGCTGATGCTCGGATCATCAACTCCGGCGCTGTAAATGTTCACATTCTGGTCATCGCCGGATGTTACAACTGATGTACTAGGATCATCTATTATGGCATCCTCATAATCCTTTGCACCGGAACCGACAACACCGTCAGTTCCAACATATAATATCCGATAGGCTGAAGGGTCATGATGCCCGCCTTTGATGGCTGCCATATCATCCAGATCAGTCTCGTTTCCGTGACAGCCGTTGGTGCCGGCGCAACCTAAGCCATCCGAAGTGCCCGTATACCAAGTGGTCTCAATCTCATCAAAGCCGGCAGGCTCACTCGTATTTCCTATGCCATGATGATTGTCATCATTATTTCCCATGCCCATAGTGGTTGAAAAAAACCCGCCAGCCAAGCAGTTGTCATCGGAGGCACCACTAGATAGTTGGACATATGGATAACCACCAACGAATGGATCAACGCCGGTTGTCGTATGGCATCCCAAGCAGTCGTTCAACAACAACGCAGAAAGAGGTGCTTCGACGCCATCGTCCCTCATGGGCTCTCCCCCTTGTGAATTATGCATGGTATGACAATCACTGCATACTCCGCTTACCGCGGCATAACCTGTTCCTACTCCACAAAGGAGCATGGATATCACTATTACCAGTCCCCATAATAATTTTTTTTCTTTTATAAGCATAGCTTTTCCTTCCCTTATTATTTAAGTATTTATATTCTATTATATAACATAATCTAAAAGTTTTAGTTCTGGAAAATTAATAATATCCTTAATTTGTCGAACTTGGTTTAACTTCCTGTATCCTTCTTGGTATGGCATGCAAAGCAGCCTGCGGTATTAGAACCTCCGCCAGCCAACATGTTGCCATAGTCCCACCTTAACAGATCATCAAACGGACTTCCATGAGGTCTGTGGCATGAAAGACACATGACCATGTCTGTGCCAATCGCTACGGTACTTTTTGGGCCGGTAAATTCATTGAAATTTGGTCTGGCAACGGGCACATTCGGGTCATAGATCCCTGAGCCGGAGCCATCTGCACCAAAAGCATCAGCATACTCTGAACCTGCTGTATCCGGTATCACCGCATCCGACGGATGCCTTATCCATTCGCCATTCTCTTGCTCTACATGAAAATTTCCGTGGCAGCCGCAGCAAAATGCGGTCACGGTATGACTATTGCTGAGGGAGATTGTACCTGTCTTGGGTGCAGAAAAGCCCAGATATTCATTGTGATTGCCTGCGTTACAGTTCTCCTGCCAGTCGCTATCCTCAATGCCGCAAACGCCGTTGGCATAGGCTACACCATGCCCTGAAAGAAAGCGATAATATCCGTCTGTTGAAGAACTATCCGTGCCTATAACCGTGGCCGAGTCATCCGCATGGTGTGCAGGACTAAGATGGCAACCCTGACAGCCGCTTCCAGCAAACATGTCTTGCTCTTCAGCCAGTGATTTGTGACAATTATTATTGCTGCCGCAGTTAAAACCCCCAGGGGCAACGGAAAGCGAATCCACGCCTGATATGCCAAGCACGTTATGACCTTTTGCGTCGTCATTGCCGCCGCTGTCCGCTACCCAGTAAAAATTTCCGCCCGCCAGATACGTAGCCGGTGCGCCGCTTGTAAAGTTTACGACAGGAACTGTAGAAGTGCCCAAAGAGTATGTTGTGGAAGAATCGCTGCTGGAATGGCAGCCCACACAGTCATCCATCAAAAGGGTTGCAAGAGGTTCCCCAGTCGCCGCAGAGTTGCTCTCTTGCGAGTTGTGCATAGTGTGGCAGTCACTGCAAACGCCGGTTACTTTGGCTGCTGCCGGGCCGTAAAATACAGCAACCATAGTTGCGGCTGTAAGTATTACGGTTAGTGTGATTAACAATTTTTTCAATTTTGTTCCCCCCCTCCTTTTCTTATGGATATTAGGTATTGAATATTTAAAAACGTATCAGTGATTCTTGTTACGTTTTCATTACTTCATTTGGCGCTAAAGTGATAAATGATTAAGGGTTTAGCCTTAATATTTTATAATTGTTAAACATTATTCCATGACCAAAGCCTGTATCAGGGCTGGTTAAGCTGACGTTCCTGACAACTTTGCCACGGACTGACACACGGCTCTTAGCATTTTTCGTGAGGGATGGAAGATCAATCTTAAGGTCTATCTCGCATCCCTTGTCAATGAGATTTTTGCAAATTATGAACACTCCTGAAGAACTGATGTCCCTTGTGATTCCGGTCTCTTTTTTGGTTTCTCCTGCTGTGTTCATCCATGCGGCATGAATCGGAAGATCAAATACATATCTTTCGCACTCTCTTTTTTCGGTTTTAGTCATAAGAATGATACGCATCCAACTATATCATTTAAATTTTTACTTTTACCTATATGCTACATTAAATAAATATAAACAGACAGTCAATCATCATAGAGATGTATTTTTGGTTGTATTTTTTTGGTATTATTTTTTTAAATAAGTAGTACTTTAGTTGTATGCGGAGCGGAGGGCGGAGGGCGGAGAGGTTGGGCTTTTTGGCCGGAGAGGTGTTTGGCGGCCCACAGGGCGGCCTGGAGGCGGTTTTTTGCTTTGATTTTTCTAAATATCCTGTTTATGTGAGTTTTTACCGTGCTTTCAGTAATGAACAGCTTTTTGCCGATTTCGGCATTCCTGAAACCTGAAGCTATCAACATTATTACCTTGAGTTCCTGCCTGGTCAATCGGCCCGGTATTTCTTCCCTTGATTTGTGGGCTCCGGCAAACAGTTTTTCTTCCCCCAAATCATCCATTACCTTGCCGGCAAACTTTCTGCTTGCCCATATTTCTCCCGCATAACATCTTCTTACGGCCTTAATCAGGATTCCTAAAGGCGCTGTGGTGCTCAAAAAACCCCTGGCTCCTAATTTGATTATATTAAACTCCATGCTTTCCGGTTCAGCCCTTGAGGAAATAAAGATGATCGGAGTATCCGGAAAGTGTTTTTTTACGCGCAGGAGTTTCTTCTTGAGATACGGCCACTGAGTCCCGCTTACAAAAAGGATTATATCCGGTTTCTGCGCTAAGCCTGTTTTTTTCAGGGAATCAGTTTGCTCGTTCTCGTCAAAAAAAATAGTTTTAATGACGCTGATGTCATCAAAGGATGAGAGATGCTGACTTAGCAGCACTAAAAGGATGTTGCAATTGCAGATAATAAGAAGATTGATCATTTTTTGCTCCCCCCTGTTTTTACTGCCCGTGTTCTGCAAGTGCAAAAGCGGCATGGGAGGCTATTATTGTGTCAAATCGTGTGCGATACCGTGGCATAATATAGCTTTTTACGAGATCATTAAACCTGACTCTTTTTTTATTATTTAAAGAATGATAAATAATTTTTATAATATAATTTAAAAGACTTAGTCAATGATTTTTTGTAATTATTCAGGGTGACTTTAAAGAACGGCTCTTAAATTAATTACTTTGAGTTTAGAGC
>JAYEFW010000138.1:0-3826 GCA_034658795.1 Thermodesulfobacteriota bacterium | reverse complement strand
GGTCAAGACCTGTTTTTTCTGAAAGCCATTTTAAAAAAGATTCTTTCATTAATATGTTTATTTTGTGCGGCTTTTCGCCGGTTGCCCAGAGATTATCAAAAAATATCTTAAATTCATCAATATTAAGCGGGACAAGAACATCTGAAAGACCAAGATGATATCTTGCCCAGAGAGTCAATACTAAATTTTTATAGGTAGGTGAACCACTATAAGGGGGGGTGAGATTTACTGTTATATGAGAAAGAAGTTTGTCAAAAGCTATAACTTCATTTAATACTTTTTCAGTATACTTAATATCTTCAATAGAATAAAATTCCCTGTACAGCAAGCCTGTCTTGTAATTGTCATAATAAAGCGGTTTTTTTATCAATAGCCCGCCTAGAACACCTATCCAGCCCTCTCCCCAAAAGCTTAGGGGCAGTCTGTTTTTTTCAAACCAGCTAATTTTTCGCCATTTTTCAGCCCGCCATTTAAGCTCCAGGACAAGCGCGTATCCCACCCTGAAAATCTGGGAAAGCGGAAACCTCTGGATCAATGCAACAGCACGATTTTCGTCGAGGTTACTGCCTTCTTCCGTCAATTGTTTCAGCCCGATACTTATATATCCACAGGTTTTTTTAACTAGATCGTTTAACTCTTCTTTGTTTTTAATCACCCCTTGGTCGGCAACTATTATTTGATTTGCCAGACCCGCCAACTCGGCCTGAATCTGCTGCAAAACATCATCTTTCTCTATCTTTTTTAAAGAGTCTGTAAAAAGGTTGTCTTGCTTGAGCATTGCTGTTGAATAATGAGGAACCGGAATATACAACCTCTCCTCAGAACTCTCTGTAATAAATTTTGCGCTCTGCCTGCTTAAAGCCTCTGGTTTTAAAGGCTGATATATTCCTATTGCTTCATCAAACGGCAGGAAACCTTTTTCAGCAAGCCTGACATTCCGCAGTCTAAAAGCCTCTTCTTCATATTCAGATGGTATAATACTAAAAGCCTCTATCAAAACATTCTGATAAATATTATGATCATAGCCCGAAAGCCTGTCTATAAATTTAGACAGAACTTCATTGCGAGTTTCTATAAAATTGCTATCTGACTCAGCGCCTAAAGGCAAATCAACAAACCTTATGTAAAAAACATCATCAAGCGTGAAAAAGTCATCACCAAAAATTGACGGATCCTGGTCGTGTTCCCTTATTTTTACCTCGATGTTCTTGAAAAGATAGAATTCAACGAATTCAGTTTTTTTATTTAAAAACCACCATATGAAACGCTGCGAATCAGCCTTAATAAACAGGTCAAGCCATTTTGTAACATTGTTTGTGCTAATTCTATCCTTTTCCCATACTTCTATATCAAGAATGTATTCCCACTGTTTGTCAGAGGCAAGAGACAAAAGCTGCAAAGAATCTTCTATCCCTATGTCGTTTATCAAAAAATAAAAATCTTCTTCCGGAAATGAATGAACAATAGCTGCCGGCTGCGGTGAATCCAGAATACGGTCCAAAGCCTTCTCAGCAGGCAGAGAAAGAATTTTTTTTCTCTGTCTGTTTAAGTTTTTGTATAGTTCAACTGTCCGTTTAAGTTTTTTGTCTTCGTTCATATATAAATATCGTAACACTTTAGCTTTATAAAACAAATCGGCTGGGAATGAGCTTCAGGTGTATATATTTTGTAAGCGTTTAAAGTTGAAATTAGAAATTTGGCCTTCATGCTTTTGTACTGTTCTTCCCCCCAATTTCCAATTTCTATTTTAATCTCTCACAAATTTCTACTTTCCAATTTCAAGTTTCAAGCCGTAAACGGCTACTATTTATAAGTTATCGCTGCATCATTTGAATGCCATGATGCAAATTTTAACAGAAGCAACATTCCCGGAACAGCAATAAGTGTACAAAAAATGAAAAAATTTTCCCAGCCAAAACTTTTGGCAAAAAAACCGGTAGGAGCCGATGCCAGAACCCTTGGAACACCCATAAGGCTGCTGAGAAGAGCATATTGTGTAGCTGTAAATTTTTTATTTGTTATACTGGCCATAAATGCAACATAAGCAGCCGTCCCCATACCGCTGCTCAGGTTTTCAAAGGCAATAACCGCTGACAAAGCAGAAATACTGTGGCCAATCCGTGCCAAAAGGGCAAAGCCGGCAGTTGATAATGCCTGAAGAAAACCAAAAATCCAGAGGCTGCGGTAAATCCCCTGTCGAAGCATTAATACGCCTCCGATCAAACTGCCTATTATTGTAGCCCAAAAACCGAACAGCTTGACGACCGCGCCTATTTCTGTTTTTGAAAAGCCTATGTCAAGGTAAAACGGTGTGGTCATGGCGCTTGCCATGGTATCGCCTATCTTATAAAAAAGGATGAAGGCCAGTATCCACAAGGCTCCCTTTCGGCTGAAGTAATCTATCAACGGACATAGAACCGCTTCTTTTAAGCTTTCAGGAGTTCCGGCAGCAATCTCGGGTTCTGGAGCAAAAAACGTGGTTAAAACGCCGGGAAGCATACAGGCAGCCATTATTAGATAAACTGTGGAGAAACTGACGTGATCAGCCAGAATAAGACCGCCGCCGGAAGCCAGCAACATTCCCACCCTGTATCCGTTTATATAAAAAGAGGAACCAAGTCCCAGTTCCTCATCTGGGAGATCTTCTCTTCTATAGGCATCCACAACAATATCCTGTGATGCACTAAAAAAGGTCACAAGTAATGCAGCAAATGCCACCATCCAGGGATGCCCCCCGGGATCAGTCAGCCCCAGACCTATAATTGAAAAAAATAGAAATAGCTGGGCTGTCAGAAGCCAGCCTCGTCTGCGTCCCAGAAAAGGCAGAGTGTAACGGTCCAGAAAAGGAGCCCACAGGAACTTCAGAGTATAGGGAAGGCCGACCAGGGCCATAAGCCCAATCACCGTTAGATCAACCCCCTCTTCCTTCATCCACGCCTGTAAGACGGTTATTGTCAGAAGAAGCGGCAGGCCGCAGCTAAAGCCCATAAGAAGCGCCGTTGTCATGCGACCGCTGTAGATTACTTTAAGAATTGATTTCCGGCTGTCAGGCTGCACCCTTCCTCTTAACACCTAATGCTAATAACAACTGAAGCAGATAACCCTGCAACATCAATATGGTTCTAATAAAATTTCCTGCACGCCCTATTTTTTTGTAATCAAATCAGCTATCATCTCAATTAAATTTCTCATAAACAGGCATATGCTGTTTGATCCAAATTATAACCTTGTCAAATTCATCCCTGAGTTCCCTGAGTGCCTTTCCTCTGTGGCTTACATGGCTTTTTTCTTCTATGGTTAATTCGCCGAAAGTTTTGTTCAACGGCGGATAATAGAAGACCGGATCATATCCGAATCCATTTGATCCAGAGGGCTGTTCGGCAATCAATCCTTCGCAGCGAGCTTCGTATGTCAGGGCAGGTCCTGTTGGAACCGCAATGGAAATTACACATTCAAATGCTGCTTTGCGGTTGGTCTTTCCTTCCATTTCCTGCAAAAGCTTTTGGTATCTTTGTTCATCTGTTGCATTTTCGCCTGCATAGCGAGCAGAAAGAACACCGGGAGCACCTTCAAGTGCTTCCGCTAAAAGCCCTGAATCATCTGCAAGTGCCGGAAATCCCAGCATTCTTGCCGTAAAACTGGCTTTTTTGTACGCATTTTCATCAAAAGTGTCTCCATCCTCTTCAATATGCGGTATAGGACCAAAATCGTCCAATCCTTTGATATCAATAGGAAAGCCTTTTAAAAGATCACTGATCTCAGATTTTTTGCCTTTGTTTCGTGTAGCAATAACAATTGTAATTTTATTTTGCATGTCAACCTCTTA